>DUBO01000032.1 GCA_012960245.1 Candidatus Binatota bacterium
TTCCAATCGTACTCGAGATAGCACCAGCAGCCCTCCATTGTCCACGCGTGCACTTCACCCAGGTGCAAATGACGCGGCGCCATGAAGCCGGGCGCGAAACGGTTAATGAAGGTGTAGACACCGTCTTCGCGGCCGCGCCGAAGCAGCTTCATCTCTATGCCACTGTTCTCAAAACCCATCCACACCCAGGGCACGTCGGCCCCGTGCACTACGCGCGTAGCGGCCTCGCTGTTCTGCTCAAGCTGTGTCGCCATGCCCTTGCCCCTCCTTGCTGCCTTCCTGCATCGCCTTGAGCATCTCGCCCATCTTTGCGTGCACCATGTTGACCGCCACGATCTTTCCCTCGCCGTTGCACTGGATCATGTCAACGCCGTTGACGTACTTGCCCCCCATCTCGGTTTCAAACTCCAGCATCGCCTGCTTGCCCGAGAAAACTTTTTTCAGGTAAACGAAACCGCCGCTCTTCTTCGAACCGTTACCGGCGCCAGCGCCGGCCGGTTTATCGCCGCCGAAAACCGAGCCCGCCGCGCCGAGATAAAGCTTGGTGATGGCCTTGCCCTTCTGCGCGGAGAATACCACCGGCGAATAGAAGACCACGTCGTCGGCCAGCAGCTCATCGAGAAAAGCATCCGCGTCATCGACCTCGCCGTGTACTAGTTGCAACCATTTTTCTACTGCAGCTTCGATCATCGAATCCTCCGGGCGCCCTCAGCGGGCCCAGCCCAGCAGCGTTCTTAGCACGCCCGCTCTCTTGACGCAGCCGCCCGGCTCACCCCCGGCCGGGGGGGTAACCCCTGCGCTGTCCTTTCCTCCACCCTTCGCGCCGCCGTCGAGCCCGGCCGCCTGCCCCGGCCTCCTGTCCTGACTGCCTGCGCAGCTTGTTACCTCTCAGACTGGACAAGGGTGCGCACGGGGCCTAACAATCGCGGTGGACAGGAGTTATATCATGCGCAAAACAATCATCACCGCGATAACCGTATTACTGGTCGCTGGCTCAGCCTGGGCCGACCCTTTCGGGGCCGTCACCATCACCGAACCAGTGGACGCCGACGGCGCCATACACCAGTCGGAGACCCCGCTGCGCTACATCAGCCGCATCGCGCCCGACACCTACGTGGAGAACGAGTACTTCATGGAAGGCGCGGCCACGGTCTACACCTACAACGACCCGCCGGTGAGAGGCGAGATCATCGTGGAGGACGCCGACGTTCCCTATAAGACGCGCTTCACCGTTCGCAAGCCTGCCGACCCGGCCGACTTCAACGGCACGGTGATAATAGAATGGCTGAACTCTACCGCCGGTTTCGACACCGCCCCGGTGTGGGATGCCTCGGCCGAGTTTTTTACGCGGGCGGGTTGGATCTACGTGGGCGTTACCAACGCCACCAACATCATCGACTTTCTCGGCAACAGCTGCCCGTTGCTCGGCATAAGTATCTTTCCAGAGACCTGCGGCACCCGTTACTCGTCGCTGTACATGAGTGAGAACGGCCAGGCCTTCGAGATGCTGAGCCAGCTGGCCAACCTGCTCAGAAGCGGTGAGGCTGATAACCCACTCAACCCCGACTACCCGGTGCAGCGAGTATTCCACGCCGGGCAATCGCAGCAGGGCGGCTCGATGGTCACCTACGCCAGCGCTTTTCACGAGCCGACGATCAACGACGGGTACTTCGTGCAGGCGGCCGGCACCGCGCGACGCATTAACTACGGCCCGATCTGTGGTGCGTCCGGCTCACCGGCCTACCCCGACTGCACGCCATCATTGACGGGTGATGACCGCCTGGTTGCAACCGACCTCGACGTGCCGGTTTACCGCGCGCTGACCGAGACCGACGTCAGCTTCATGCTCACCAACGCCTCGCGCACCTGCGACGGCGGCAGCAATGACGGCAACGCCTGCAGCAACGACGGCGAGTGCCCGGGCGGCACCTGCCCCGAGGCCTTCACCCTGGCCAGGCAGACCGACTCGGGTGATTTTCGGTACTACGAGTTGGCGGGCACTTCGCACGTAACCGTTCACCGCCGCATCGAGGTCATCCCCGAAGACATTCCCGGCGGGCCACTGCAGCTGGAAGAAACCTGCGCGAGCCTGCTCAACACCCTGGCCGACGGCCCGGTGCTGGGCTCGTACATCTACAACTCGATGTGGCAGAACATGGAAGACCAGGTGCGCCTGGGCAGCGTACCGCCCAGCGGCTCGTTAATCGACGAAGCGGGGGGAGTACTCACCCGCGACGCCTACGGCAACGCCACCGGCGGCATAAGGATGCCGCAGATGGACCACCCCCTGCACTCCTACTTTTCGCCGCACAACACTCTCAACCCGGCGGTCGACCCCCTGTTTTCCCAGCTGGGGAGCCTGTTCTGCGTGCTGGCCGGAAGCTACGTGGAGCTGGACGCGGCCACTCTCAACGCACTTTACGCGAGCAAGACCGACTTCGCGGCGGCCCTCGAAGCGGCTGGCGCGCAACTGGCAACCGACGGCTTCCTGCTCGCCGAGGACGAGGCACTGTTGCCCGTGCCGGAGGACAAGGACGGGCAGCGCTGCATCAACGCGCACGCCAAGGCATCGGGGATTGCCACCAAGGCGCGAGGCAAGCTCATCGGCAAGTGCATAAAGGACACCTCCAAGGGCAAGGCGGCCGACGCCGACGCCTGCATTGCAGCCGACGCTGCGGGCTTTGCCCTCAAGGCCGACGCCAAGGCCGATAAACTGGTGACCAAGTCCTGCGCCACCGGTGCCCGCTTTGCCGATCCAGGCGCGGCCGCGGTGTCGAGCGCTGCCGGGACGGGAACAGACCAGTTGCTGCACGCTGTTTTCGGCACCGACGGCGGTGGCGGCATCGACGACGCGATTGTGCGCGCCTCTGACGACAAGGACGCGGCCAAGTGCCAGGCGGCCGTTTACAAGGGCTACGACAAGATGCTCGGCGCGCGGGTGAAGACTTTTGGCAAGTGCGCCAAGAGCGGCCTCTCGGCGGGCGACAAGGATACCGCCGAGCTGTTGAACTCTATCGGCAGCGCCTTGCAGCTGACCGAGTGCCTGTTCGCCGACCCCAAGAACAAGGTGGCCCAGGCGCGGACCAAGCTCTTGTCGGGGCTGCAGAAAAAATGCCTCGGGGTAGATCGCACGGCGGCCTTCCCAGGCGACTGCGACGGCAGCACGGCCATTGCTATCTTCGGCGGATGCCTGGCTGACACGGTCGAGCTCGAGGCCGAAGACGTGCTCGCCTGGACGAACGAGTAAGCCAGCGCCGAATTCTGCTGATGCCGCTGGTCAGCCGCCCAGCGACATCAGCACAACGAGAATAAGCGCCTGCACAATCCAGCCCACCATGCACACGGCCACCGCTCGCCAGGTGCTGGTGTAATCCAGTGCTTGCCTCACCGCGATGATCATCGCTACCAGCATCCACACTCCAGCTACGAGGAAGACCAACTCGCGCACTGCCGGTATAACACCCAGCACGCGGATGATGCCCGGCGCCGCCGCGAAACCCGTGGTGCGCAACAGCTCACCGTGGTCGGCCGAAGTCTGCGGCTCGGGCAGTAGCCGGGTCCCGATAAAATACGCCATGTAGGCCCAGATGTACCAGGAAGCCAGTGCACCCAGGGTGGCAAACACCAGGCCCTGTCCACCGCCGGCGCCTATGCCCGCGGCCAGCGCTGCCGCCACGACCACGCCGGTGGCCTGGCCGGTGGCCTCCTGGTCAGCCTCGACCTCTTCGTAGAGATTAACGTCCAGCTTCGCGGCGCGAATGATGCGGTCCTTGATGCTTGCCATGTCGGGTGTCCCCCCTCCCGCCGGCCAACACCGGCGGAGAGTTCAGTATCGCTGGCGGGCCGTCGCTATCCAAATCCCCGGCAACGCTGCCAGCCCGGTTGACTACGCTGCATCCCTTCGAACCTGGGTATTTGCCGCCCGACAAGCTGACAAAAACCTCCCCGCTCTCGATCTTGACGGGGAAGATACGCAGACCTGGAGACTCCTCGCCCAGGCACTGCCCCGATTTGAGCGAGAAATTTTTCTTGTGCAAAGGACAAGCGACCTTGGGCTCGCCCGCCACGTCGCCGATAATGCCGCGGGCCAGAACGGGTGCGTTGGTGTGTGGACACGTGTTCTGGGTAGCGTACCAGTGTCCCTCCTTTTTTGAGAAGTTGAACACCGCGATCTGCTCTCCACCGTGCTCGATACAGGCCCCCGCACCGTCGGGAAAATCGCCTACCGTGCCTACTCGTACCCAGCCATCAGTTTTCGTCACCGACTCCGGCCCAGCCTTTTCACCGGCGTCAGCGGTTAAGCCATTGGGGCTGTTAACGAATTGCTTGAACATCTTGCGCTTGTCCGGGTCCTCGACAACCCGCTTCCACTCGCACTCGTAGCCATCTACCAACGACTGCATCTGTTGCTCGAGTTCATCGCCAATCCCAAGCTTGTCGTCGATGACCACCTCGCGAAGCGCTTCTATCCCCCCCTCGAGTTTCTCCAGCCATACCGAGGTACGGGTCAGCTTGTCAGCGGTCTGGATGTAGTACATCAGAAAACGGTCGATGTACCTGATGCAGGTTTCCTCATCGAGATCAGTTGCAAGCAGGTCGGCGTGACGAGGGTTGGAACCACCGTTGCCGCAAACGTAGAGGCTATAGCCCTGCTCGGTAGCGATCAGCCCGAAGTCCTTGCCTTGTGCTTCGGCACACTCACGCACACAACCCGATACGGCCGACTTTATCTTGTGAGGAGCTCGCAACCCCCGGTAACGCTTCTCGATGCTGACCGCGAAGCCCACGGAATCGCGCATCCCGTATCGACACCAGCTGGTACCGACGCAGCTCTTGACGGTGCGCAGCGCCTTTCCGTAAGCGTGCCCGCTTTCGAATCCTGCATCGATCAACTCCTCCCAGATATCGGGCAACTGGTGTACGGGTGCACCGAAAAGGTCGATACGCTGGCCACCGGTGATCTTTGTGTACAGACCGTATTTCTTCGCCACGCTACCCAGCGCGATAAGTTTTCCAGGGGTAATTTCACCGCCCGGCACTCGGGGAACGATAGAGTAGAGCCCGTTTTTCTGGATGTTGGCCAGGAAACGATCGTTGCTGTCCTGAAGGGCCGCGTGGTCAAGTATGTGCTCGTTCCAAAGGCTGGCGATGATAGACGCGACCACGGGCTTGCAGATCTCACAGCCCTCTCCGCTACCGTAGTCCGCGACCAGGGCGGTAAAGGACCTGATACCTTTGGTCTTGCAGATCGCGTACAGCTCCTGTCGCGTGTATCTGAAATGCTCGCAGATGTCGGTGCTGAGCTGCTTGCCTGCCGCTGCCATCTCGGCTGCCAGTAGCTCGGTGACCAGTGGTACACAGCCCCCGCAGCCGGACCCCGCGCGGGTAAGCGACTTGATCTCTCCCACCGTGGAAAGTTCCTGTTCACGTATCGCGTTGCAGATGGTCCCCCTGGTCACCGCGTTGCACGAGCAGACCTGGGCGTCGTCGGGCATGTCGGTGATCCCGACGGCGGCGGCCGACGCCTTGCCTGCACGCGAACCGGCCACGAGCACGCCGGGCTCGACAGCGAGGGGTTGCCCACCACGGCACTGCACGGAAAGCGCACCGTAATCAGACGCGTCCCCTACAAGAACACCACCCAGCAATCGTTTCCCTTCGTGGTCGAAAAGGAGCTTACGATAAACGCCGCTGAATGGATCGTGGTGAACCACCGGCAGCGCCTCGTCGGGGCCGGCCTCGTGATCGCCAAAGCACGCGACATCGACCCCCATCAGCTTGAGCTTGGTCGAGAGGTCGGCTCCGGTAAAACTACGCGGGACACCCTCCCCATCCATTGCCAGGTTGGTGGCCACGACCTCTGCCATCTCGTACCCCGGCGCGACCAGCCCGTAGACCATCCCCCGGTGCAACGCCACCTCGCCAATCGCGTATATATCCGGATCCGAGGTGCGCAGCTGGTCGTCAACCACTACCCCTCCACGCTCACCGACGTCGAGCCCGCACTCGCGAGCGAGTTCGTCGCGCGGGCGAATGCCAGCCGATACTATGATCATCTCGCAATCGAGTCCCTCGCCGTCTTCAAATAGAAGACCCGCGACCTTGGAATCGCCGACGACCTCTTTTGTCCCCTTGGCCAGGTGCACTTGCACGCCGAGTTTTTCCAGTTCGTTGACCAGGACCTCAGAGCCAAGGGCATCGATCTGTCGTGGCATGAGGCGTGGGGCAAACTCCACCACGTGGGTCTGCATGCCGAGGTCGTACGCTGCCTTTGCTGCTTCGAGGCCCAGCAACCCGCCCCCGATAACGGCTGCCACCCGTGATTTGCCAGCGTAAGAAATAATCTGTTCAAGGTCCTCGATAGTGCGGTAGACAAAGACCCCGGTCTTCCCTATCCCCGGCACCGGTGGCACGAAGGGATAAGAACCTGTCGCCGCTACGACGATGTCGTAAGTGATCTCCTCACCTTTCCGGGAGCGGACTACCTTGCGGCGCCGGTCTATGCTTTCGACGCAATCGCCTATGTGCAGTTCGATGCCATTTTCGCGGTACCAGTCCCGGTTGGCCAGCATCAGCTTTTCGGCGTCGCGATGCGCGAAGAACTGGGTAAGCCCCACGCGATCATAGGCCGCCCTGGCTTCCTCGCAGAACGTGACCACGCGGTACTTGCCGGCCTTGTCTGATTCGATGAGCTTCTCGCAGAAGCGATGGCCGACCATGCCGTTGCCCACCACCACTACCGTCTGGCGCGTATCAATTTTGCTACTATTCTTCATGTCCCTCGTTTGCCCGACCCCGGTGCGCTCGCCGCTCACCCTCGCGGCTCCTCCTCCCAGTAATCCACCGGGCGTATACGCACAGCGCAGGCCTTGTATGACGGCTGCCTCGACTCCGGATCGAACACCGCATCGGTCAAGCGATTGGTCTCCTCGTAGTGCATCGGCGCAAAGACCTGGCCGGGCTTGACCGAACGGGTGACGAACGCCTTGGCTCTCATAATGCCGCGTCGCGACTCGACTCGAATCATCCTGGCGTGCTCAATTCCGTGCGCGCGAGCATCAACGGGATTGACCTCCAGGTAGGCACCGGCGGGGTAAAGGCGACGCAAGATGGCGGAAATCCTGGTACGTGTCTGGGTATGCCACTGCGCGGCACTGCCGCGCCCCGTGAGCAGAAGAAGCGGATAGCCCTTGTCGGGTTTCTCGGGCATCGAACGCGGTTTGCTTACTCGGAATCGCGCCCGGCCATCGGGGTGAAAAAAACTCCCGTCCTCGAACAGCCGGCGCTCACTTTTCAAAACCTCGGTTTTGCCGTCGGCCGGGGTCAGTGGCCACTGGATTCCACCTCGTTGGTCCAACTCCCGGTAGCCTTCGATAGCCGAGAAGTCGCATGGCCGGCCACGTGAAAGATCCGACAGTAGACTGAACACCGCCTCGGGAGACTCCCATTTCTCGAATATCTCGGCGCAGCCCCAGTAGTCGGCCAGCAGTTTGAAAATACTGAAGTCAGAGAGCGCGAGACCCGGGGCGCGTGCGACCTTTTTCACGAGGCCTATGCGCCGCTCCGAGTTTATGAACGTGCCTTCTTTTTCACCCCACCCCGCCGCCGGCAATAGCAGGTCGGCGTGGCGCGCAGTGGTGGTGTCGTGGTACATGTCCTGGACAACGAAGAAATCCAGTCTTTCGAGAATCTCGGCCAGGCCGTTCTGGTTGATCCACGAGTGGGCCGGATTCGTCCCGATAACCCATAGGCCTTTTATCCTGCCGCCCGCTATACCCTCCACGATTTGATCGTAGGACAAGCTTTGTCGAGCAGAGATACGCGCCGCATCAATCCCGAGGACCTCTCCGACTTCGCGACGATGCTCGGCGTTGGAGAAATCCCGCCCACCAAACATGCTCGTCGTGTTGCTGAACAGGCGTGACCCCATGGCGTTGCACTGGCCGGTGAGCGAATTGGCACCAGTGCCCACGCGGCCGATGTTGCCGGTCATCAAGGCCAGGTTGATGATCGCCGTGGCGACGGCCACCCCTTCGTAGCTCTGGTTGACACCCATCGTCCACCAGAACGACACCCTTTTGCCTTCGTGGATAGTGCGCGCGAGGTCCATGAGAGCCTTGACCGAGATACCGCTATCCGCGGCGACACGTTCGGGGACAAACTCCTCGACGTGGGCCACCATCTCCTCAAACCCACTGGCGTGTTGTTCGATGTAGCTGCTATCGACCCACCCCTCTTTCACGAGGATCCGGGCCAGGCCGTACATCAGGACGAGATCAGATTTAGGCTTGATGGCCAGGTGCGTGGTGGCCACCATTGCGGTCTCGGTCTTGCGGGGATCAATGACAACGACCCTGGGATCGTGTGGGTTTTTCAGCACCCGTTCCCACAGCACCGGGTGCGCTATGCAGGGGTTGGCCCCCACCATCACGATGACGTCAGACTCTTCGAGGTCACCGTAGGTATAGGGCGGCGCGTCGAAACCGAAGGCCTGCTTGTAGGCGACGACAGAGGTAGCCATACACTGCCGGGTATTGCCGTCGCCGTGCACCAGGCCCATTCCAAACCGGGCAAAGGCCCCGAGCAGGGCCATCTCCTCGGTTACCATCTGCCCGGTGCTGAGAAACGCCACCGAATCCTCGCCGTGCTCTTCCTGTATCCGCTTGAAGCGCCGGGTGAAGGCCTGCGCCGCCGTGGGCCAGTCGGTGGGCTCCAGCTCCCCCGATCGACCCCGCATCAAGGGCCGAGTCGCGCGGTGCTCGGAATCGAGAACGCGCAGGGACTCCCAACCCTTGGGGCAAGCGGCCCCCTTGTTGACGGGATAGTCTATCGCCGGGACGATGCCCGTAGCTTCACCGTCGTGCATATGAACGTCGAGTCCACAGCCCACGGAACAGAAACCGCACACCACCCTCACCGACATCACACCACGCCCCTGGGCATTCGTCGCGAAACCACGGCCCGGAAAAAAAGATACCGTTCCATCAGTTCTCCGCTGAGGATGAGCACCAGCGAAAAACAGGCCAGCGAAACGGTGAACATCGCGCCCGCCTGCTCGCCTCCGCCCAGTAGCCCCTGCGCCAGGATCACTACCGGCACCACCACTCCGCCGAGTAACCCGAAGACGAAGCGCTTGAGGGTAACCGGCCCCAGTGCCCCCACCAACAGTGTTGCCGTACGTCGGCCCAGTGTTTGTCGTTGGTCGGTGAGATGACGCAGAACCAGCAGTTCGAAGAGCAACTTGCAGACTGTCACAACCGCTATCGCGCGACACAGGTCATAGCCCATGGCCGTCATGACCCGCCCCACCTCGAGACTGCCCGCCAGGCTGGCCGTCAATACCGACGTGATCAGCGCTGTAGCCATGCCCAGCAGGAGCGTCGTGGCGAAAAACCTGATCGCCGTGGGAAATCCTCTCCACAATTCGCGCCGGGTGACGTGATAGACCATTACCGAGCAGAGGACACCGGCAAGGCCGCTGGCGACCACTATGGTCTCCAGAATTCGTTCCTGCCACGACCAGTCGATAGCCGTTAACCTTAGCACCCAGGGGTACAGGGCGAACGCCCCGGCGCTGGCCGCGAACAATCCAAACGCCGCTATTTCACGGCTCAACCAAGAGCTACGCAAACCTACCAGGGCCCTGTAAGCCCGCTGTGGTTTGCCGAGATGAAACACGCTCGCGCCCAGGGCAACGGCACCCAGCACGGCCGCGCTTATAGAATGAAAAGGCCTGATCGCTTCGAGCACGGGGACGCTTACCAGCGTCCGAAGCAGTGTCCCCACCAGGAATGCGCCTACCGACATCTGCGTCAGTACGAGCATGACTACCAGTGGACCGTGCGCGTGCTCAGCCGAGACCTCGAAGTAGTCAGCTGGCAGCGTGTTACGGGGGAAAGCGCGTTCGGTGCGGTAGCGAGTAGTCGGCAGGGTAAGAGCAGGGTCTGGAGCGCCCGGCAGAAAGAAGTTGGCCTCCGCGTCCTCCAGTGTCTCTTCGATCTTTACCGTGGTTATGCGAATCGCTTCGCTGGGACAGGCTTGGACGCAGGCAGGAGCCTCGCCTAGCGCCAGGCGATCGGTGCACATGTCGCACTTGCGAACGATGCCGCGGGACTTGTTGTACTTGGGCACGTCGTAGGGACATGTGAGCAAGCAGTACTGGCAACCTATGCACTTATCGTCGAGATGCATGACGATCCCGGTAATCGTATCTTTCTCGTAGGCACCGGCGGGGCAACCCTTCATGCACGCGGGCTCAAGACAGTGATGGCAAGCAGTGGTGATGGTCTGCAGCACCGGATCTTCGAGCGTGCCGCCGTGAATAAGACCAACGTCACGCCAGACTTCATCGTCATCGAGGCCGTTCAAGTTGTGACAAGCCGTAACGCAGGCCTTGCAGCCCGTGCACGCGTCCAGGTTGACGTCGAACGCGTACTGCTCCCCTTGCGTGGGCTCTGTGAGCGGTATGAGATCACGGTAGTGCTCTGCCCGGGAGGCCGATTGGTGGTCATCGTTCCGCTGTGCAAAGCGCTCGACCGCGCTCAGGTCCTGTTGTTCGTCGAGAAGCCTTTCGACAAAACTGCCGCCCGGCGAGCTGCTTTCTGATCCAGTGTTGCCAGTCCTCATCGCCGCACTCTTTGCTCAGGCCCTAGCCGGCAGGGGCTCTACCCCAGCGTGGCCCAGCCTTTGCGCCATTTCCCTGCGTACCCGCCGCTCGGTTTCAGGGCTGAAGGAAACCGTGAGGACCAGGAACGAACCCGCGGCGACTATTGTCCCTGTCAGCAGGAAGGCGTCGGACCATGCCAGGCCACTGAGCTGGGGCTTGAACAGGAACATCAATGCGACAGCAAGCGCGTTGCCACCGGCGCCGACTATGCCCGACACGAGACCGTTGGCCTCGGGTTTGACGAACGGTACGATGGCGTAGGTGGCACCGCAGCAGGCATGGACAAACAGGCCCACGCCTGCCAGGCAAAGAACCACCGGTACCGGACCAGTCATGCGACTGAACAGCATCAACGCGACGCCCTCGCAGAAGAGAATAATAAAAAGCCAGAACACGCGGCCGCGGAGGCCCTGGCGGGCGCCGAAGCGATCTGCAACCATTCCACCCAGCGGCCTCGCGAAGATGCCCATAGCGCCGAACAGGCCACCGACTAGACCGGCCATCGCGAGGTTCATCTCAAAGTCATCGACCAGGTAAAGGGCGATCTGCGAATCGATCAGCAGTTCGACACCGAAACACAGTCCGTAGATCGCGAACAACGCCCACACCCTGTAGTCAGAGCAGACAGCGAGGAAGGAAGACTGCGCGTGGGGCTTTTTTCCGTCGGCGATCGCCTGCGCGCGTAGCTCGGAGAAATTGCCCTCGGGCGCGTCCGTGGTCAGCAGGTAATATGCTACCCCGGTGATCGCCAACGCGACCCCGGGCACTATCATCACCAAGCGCCAGGCCAGGGCCTCCGAACCGACTGCCGTCAACGTGACCGCGAAGAGAAGAGGCATGAGCAAGTAGGTCGCACCCGCCCCTGAATTACCCAACCCGGCAGTCACCGCGCTCGCTGTACCCACACAGTTGGGGGCGAACATAACCGAGGTGTGGTACTGGGTAATGACAAACGATGCGCCGAGAGCGCCGATCGCCACGCGCATGAGGAGAAAGGTCTCGTAGCTCGACGCCAGTCCGACTGACATCACCGGGATAGAACCCAGGACCATCAGCCAGGTGTAAGTCAGCCGCGGACCTACACGGTCGCAGCACCAGCCGATGAAGACGCGCATGATGACAGCACTGGCCACCGCCAGCATGTTGGTGGTCACTATCTGGTCGGTGGTCAGGCCCAGGTCTTCGCGTATTATCACGAGCATCGGTGCCAGCCCGAACCAGCCGAAGAAGCACAAGAAAAAAGCGAGCCACGCCATGTGAAACACCCGCATCTGCGGTGTCTTGAAGTTCAATGGTTCGATGCGCGTGGCCTTTCCTTCAATAATCATTACGGTCCTCCAGGAATCCGCGACAAACGTCCCTGCCAGATCGCGGGCCGGGCTTAACCCGGCCTGCTGGACACCATCGTCCTGTCCTTTAAGCCACCGTTGGCCTTGGCAATTGAGATGTACTTGCCGGGATCGTCCCGGGCACATGCGGGTACTCTCCGTTGAGCACCGCAGCGTTGGGCACAGACGGCGCTATCAAGCCGTCGTAAGTAGCTCGGCGATAAGAATCACTTCCCTGGCGACCTCTACCAGCCGCTTCTTATGATCCATGGCCGTCTTTTGAAGCATTCGGTGGGCCTCGTCCTCGGTGCACTGTCGCTGCTCCATGACGATGCCCTTTGCCCGTTCGACCAGCTTGCGGGAAGCCAGGTCTGATCGGGCCTCGGCCAGCTCCCGTCGCAGTACCTGCAGTTCCTTGAAACGAGCAACCGCGAGATCCAGTACAGCTGGTACCCTGCTGGTATCCATGCCCTTGACCACGTAGGCGGTAACGCCCGCCTTCAAAGAATCGACCATCAGCCCACGATCCGAATTGTCCGTGAACATGGCCACAGGCAGAGCCCGCCCCTCGCCTATCCTGGCGACCTGCTCGACAAGCTTACGGTCAAGAAACGGCGCGTTTACAAGCAGGACATCCGGCTCAATTTCCCGAACAAGCCCACTCCAGTCACCACTGCTCAGAGCACAATCAGCCAGCGCGTAACCCGAACTGACCACACTCTGGGACAGCCTCTGCATATGTGTCTCGCTGTCAGTCACCACCATCACCTGAAGCATTACGTTCGATTCCACCAGAACGGATAGAATGTGCTGTAATTTCCAGTACCCTGGCCGCCTGCGAGTCCGCTCCGTTCCCTAGCCCCCTGAGAGTTCGACCAGCGAAGTCGGCAAAACAACACTCCACCCGTTGACACAGTGCAGCAATATTCGGGCCAACCCCCGGGCCAAGCTAATACAAGCGTTCTGGCCGAACCGCTGACCGGGCTGCCCGATGGTTTGTCAGTTACTGCCCAACTGTTGGGCAACTGGCGGCACCGGCGTTAAAGCCAGCGAATCAATAAGAAGCCCCCCGCGCGCCCCAGTAGCATTACGCGGCGTATGAACTGCTTGCGAGTTCGGTAATCTACGCTTGCAAAGTTCGGATCTACAAACCACCCATGAGAGAACCTTCCCGAACATGATCCAGGCCGTAAGATACACGCTGTGGGCCAGTGCCCCGTTCAACCTGCTGGCGGCTTACATGGTGTTGCTTCCCTCCTCTGCGCTGGGGAGGCTGGTGGGAATGCCCCCCTCGCCGCCCCTGGTGTACTCCGCCTTGCTGGCAACAATGATCGCCCTGTTCGGCCTGGCTTACGCCTGGCTGGCCACGCAGCCGGAAATAGACCGACCGCTGGTCGGGTTAGCCGCAATAGCCAAGACCATGGTGTTCGTAATCGCCCTGCTGCTCTGGCTGGCGGACCGGGGTCCGGGAGGACTGGTGCTGGTGGCCTGCGCGGACCTGGCATTCGCCTCCCTGTGGGGCTGGTGGCTGCTGTCCCCGACGGAACCCGGCCGCACCCGCTAGGGATCCAGGTTGCGTATGTGTCTGTGGTGAAAAAAATAAACCTTTTACTTAGAAATATAAAAGTGCAGCCAGCGCTCCTTCTGAACCGTCCCTACACTGCCATAGCTAAGGTTTGCCGGGCAATGGCAAACCTCAGTGGGGCTTGACAAAGCCCCCCCAAATGGCGTTATCTGCCCTCTATAGGAATGTTTTGGAGCAGGTATTATGAAGCCATCCGTGGTTAGACGTCCTCTCTTCTTTGTCACCAATATTTTAATAGCGATCACTGCCGCCTTGACGCTACTGGCGCTCCCGTACCAGGCCGGGACAGCGGTGGCGGCGGCCGACGATGCAGCACCTGCTGCCGCGGCTGTTACCGGGGGCTCCGGCCTGCGGGTCCACATTGACCCGCGCACCGGCGAATTGCTCGACGAGCCCCCGCCGGGATCTGAAACTGACGTGGCCGCCAGTTTGAAGTCGATCAGTCCCAAGCTGGTCGAGGAGCCAAGCCCGGTGGCAGGCGGTGGCACGATGATACGCCTGGATGATCGTTTCCGGGCGGATTTCCGAGCCGAAGTGGGGCCAGACGGCAAACTCGTCACCGATTGCCAACAGCCTGCCGAGTCCCGATAGCCGATCGCCGAAACACCATAGCTGCTGTGATCGATTGATGAATTTTTGAACTGACAAGGGGGTTACCGATGTTCACCCGAAGGCTCCGCACAGCCTGTGCTTTAATTCTTCCTTTCTTCCTGCTGGCCACCTTTTCCGTGGCCAGCGCCTCGACCGTAACCATCATCAACCTGGACGCGGCCGGAACGGGTCTCAACGACCCCACTGCGGCCACTCCCGTGGGCGGCAACGGGGGGACCACCAAGGGCGCGCAGGCACTGACCGTCTTCCAGAAAGCAGCGTCCATCTGGGGAGGAATCCTGGGTAGTCCCGTGGAGATAAAGGTGGGCTCCAGCTTTGCGGCACTCAGCTGCTCGGCAACATCGGGCGTACTGGGTTCAGCCGGGCCCCAAACCGCCCACCGGGATTTCGCTAACGCCCCGCTCGCTTCGACCTGGTATCCCCAGGCGCTGGCCAACTCGCTTGCCGGCGCCGACCTCGACGCTGCCACCAACGACATCGGCATGCAGTTCAACGGGTCGATGGGAACCCCTGGCTGCCTGGAGTCCTTGTCGTGGTACATGGGTCTTGATGCCGTCGAGCCCGCCAACACCATCAGCCTGCTCAGCGTGGCCCTGCACGAGATCGGGCACGGCCTGGGTTTTGCCAGTTTTGTAACGCTTTCTACTGGTGCACTGTTTAACGCTCTTCCCGACGGATACAGCAGCAAGCTCGAGGACCACTCAACCGGGCTTCTCTACCCTGCCATGTCCAACGCCCAGCGCGTGTCGGCCAGCACCAACACCGGCAACCTGCACTGGACCGGTGCCCTGGTAGTAGCTGCCAGCGGCGTACTGAGCTCCGGTGCCCACGCCAGCGGGCACGTGGAGATGTACGCGCCCAACCCGGCACAACAGGGTTCTTCGGTGTCTCATTTCAGCACGTCACTTACGCCCAACGAGTTGATGGAACCTTCTCACACCGGCCCCGATCTCGACCCGGGCCTGGCCGTGCCCCTTCTCCAGGACATGGGATGGGCACTGGCGACCGGATGCGGCGACGGTGTTCTTGAGGTGGGCGAAGAATGCGACGACGGCAACACTCTCGGCGGCGACTGCTGTTCCTCGACCTGTACTTTCGAGACCGCCGGCTCCACCTGCACCGACGACGGCGACGCGTGCACAACCGACACCTGCGACGGCGCGGGAACTTGCGACCATCCGGCAGCAGCCGACGGCTCTGCCTGCGATGACGGTATCGCCTGCACCACGGGTGAGACCTGCCAGGCGGGTGCCTGCGTATCGAGTACTCCTGCCTGCGATGACGGCGAGTCCTGCACGGTCGATACCTGTGAAGTCTCGAACTGCTTTTCTACCGGCCACGGCGCGGGATGTAATGATCCGGTCTGCGAAGCCACTATCTGCGCACTGGACTCGTTCTGCTGCACAAATACCTGGGACAACCTCTGCGTAAACGGCGGCGGCGGAAGCACGGGTTCTGTGGACCTGTGTGCCGGGCGGGAGAATTTCTGTGGCAATGCGGGTTCGCCTGACGGCACGCTGTGCGATGACGGAGATCCCGCCACTGGTGGCGATGTCTGCACCGGTGGCGTGTGCGCGGGAACGGCCAACCTCTGCGCGGGTGTGACCTGCAGCGCCAGTGACCAGTGCCACGGCGTGGGTACTTGCGATCCGGGCACGGGCCTCTGCTCCGACCCGCCCGTGGCCAACGGCACGGGGTGCGACGACGGTGACCTGTGCAGCACGACCGACACCTGCCAGGCGGGAACGTGCACCGGCTCGAACCCCGTAGTGTGCACGGCCAGCGACCAGTGCCACACAACCGGTACCTGCGACCCGGGAACGGGTGTTTGCAGTAATCCTAACGCGGCCGATGGAACAAGCTGCAACGACGGCCAGTTCTGCAACGCGGGTGAGACCTGCAGCAGCGGAGTGTGCGGAGGTGGCGCGGCCACCGACTGCTCGGGCTCGGCTGACCAGTGCAACACCGGCAGCTGCAACGAAACGAGCAACGCCTGCGAGGCCGCGCCTGTTGCCAATGGTACGACCTGCGACGACGCGGCTTTCTGTACCACGGATGAAACCTGCACGGCGGGCGCCTGCGACGGTGGCACGGCCACCGACTGCTCGGGCTCGAGCGACCAGTGCAACACCGGCAACTGCAACGAGACGAGCAACTCCTGCGAGGGTGTAGCTTCAAACGAGGGTGGCGGTTGTGACGACGGGGATCCGGCAACCTCCAACGACGTGTGCACCGCGGGCACGTGCAGTGGCACGATTCCACCGCCGCCAGCCGTGGTGAGCATTTCATTTCCGGCGGGCGACCCGGTGCCAGGACAGATAATCACGGGTGAGCTACTGATAGAGACCAGCCTGCCGCTGGGTAACTACGGAATAGATATAAGCTGTGACGCTGCGTTGTTGACGATAGTGCCCCCGGTATCGGGAGGTAATACGGCCGAGTTTACGGCTGCTCCGGTGCAGAACCTGGGCGCTTGCAGTGCGACCCTGAGCGGATTTCAGTTCTCGAGTCTTACGTCCCCAACCGGAGTGGTGAGCGTGGCCCATGTCCAGTTCGAGGTGCTTGCCGGGGCCGTTGCCGGTAGCAGCAGCACGGTAGACCTGGTTCCCTCGGTCATTGGCGATACTGATGGGAACACCCTTGCGTTTGTTGACCTGGATAATACGATTACGATTGCCGCGGTATGCGGCAACGGCCTGCTCGAGGTGGGCGAACAGTGCGACGACAGCAATACTGACCCCGGAGACTGTTGCTCGGCGACCTGTACCTTCGAGTCGGGCTCTTGTGACGACGGTGCTTTCTGCACCACCGGCGAGACCTGTACGGCCGGTGTCTGCGGCGGCGGTAGCTTGACCGACTGCTCGGGGGCGGGCAATCAGTGCAATACCGGTAGCTGTAACGAGACCAGCAATGCCTGCGAAGCCGTGGTCGCCAACGAAGGCAATGCCTGCGCCGACGGAGCCTTCTGTACCACGGGCGAGACCTGTACGGCCGGTGCCTGCGGCGGCGGTGGAGCCAGGGACTGCTCGGGCGCGGGTGATCAGTGCAATACCGGCAGCTGCAATGAGAGCAGCAACTCCTGCGAAGCTGTGGTGGCCAACGAAGGCAATGTCTGCGACGACGGTGCTTTCTGCACCACGGGCGAGAACTGTACGGCCGGTGCCTGCGGCGGCGGTAGCTTGACTGACTGCTCGGGCGCGGGTGATCAGTGCAATTCCGGCAGCTGCAACGAGAGCAGCAACGCGTGTGAAGCCGTGGCCGCCAACCAAGGCAATGCCTGCGCGGACGGTGACGAGTGCACGCAGAGCGACAGCTGCCAGGCCGGCGTGTGCGAGGGCTCAAACCCTGTTGTCTGCACGGCCAGTGACCAGTGCCACGACGTGGGCAGCTGTGACCCGGGTACCGGTGTCTGCAGCGACCCGGCGGCGGGTAACGGCATCGCCTGCGATGACGGCGATGCCTGCACGCAGAGCGATAGCTGTCAGGCCGGTGTGTGCGAGGGCTCAAACCCTGTTGTCTGCTCGGCCAGTGACCAGTGCCACGACGTTGGCAGCTGTGACCCGGGTACCGGTGTCTGCAGCGACCCGGCGGCGGGTAACGGCACCGCCTGCGATGACGGCGATGCCTGCACGCAGAGCGACAGCTGCCAGGCCGGTGTGTGCGAGGGCTCAAACCCTGTTGTCTGCTCGGCCAGTGACCAGTGCCACGACGTTGGCACTTGTGCTCCGTCGACGGGCACCTGCAGCGATCCTATCGCGGGCAACGGCACGGTCTGCGACGACGGCACCCCGGCCACCACCAGTGATGTGTGCACTGGCGGGGTCTGCAGCGGGGTAGATCTCTGCGCGGCGGTGACCTGCACGGCCAGCGACCAGTGTCACGACGTTGGCGCTTGCGACCAGGCAACTGGCCTTTGCAGCGATCCGATCGCCGGCAATGGCACGCTCTGCAACGACGGCGACCCGGCGACCACCAGTGATGTGTGTACAGGCGGGGTTTGCGGCGGGGTAGATCTCTGCGCGGGCGTTACCTGCACGGCCAGCGATCAATGCCACGACGCCGGTACCTGCAACGCGACGACGGGTGCGTGTGGCGATCCGGCCAGTTCCAACGGTACAGTCTGCGACGACGGCGATCCCGTTACGACGGGTGACGAGTGCGTAGGCGGGGTTTGCGGCGGCACGGATCTTTGCGGGGCGGTGACCTGCACGGCCAGCGACCAGTGTCATGTAGCTGGCTCCTGTGACCCGGGGACGGGATCCTGCAGCGATCCGATCGCTGGCAACGGCGCGGCCTGCGACGACGGCAACCCGGCGACCACCAGTGATGTCTGCACCGGCGGGGTTTGTA
>DUBO01000033.1 GCA_012960245.1 Candidatus Binatota bacterium
GGCTCTAACCGGGGCTGTGCTGCTAACGTAAGTTAGCGCTCGAAGGGCGGTAGCGTGTGGGTGGGTTTGCAGCGGAGTCCCCGGATGCGCCGCCGGTCCCCGCTCGGCTTACTGGCAGCCAGGCCGGGTTGTTCAGACGGCCTGCCCGACAGGCAACCAGCGACCGAGGCTGCCTGGCAAGCGCTTGCGCCAATCGTGGCCGGGCGCGGGCAGAGCGCCACGGTTGGTGTTCCAGAACAGGACGGCCTCGTTGTTCGCCTGCCCCGCTCCAGCGGACGGCTCCTCACCGGGGGGCGCCAGGTCGAGCAGAAGCGCCAGGGCCTTGCCCGTGTAAACGGGTTCCAACTTCAAGCCAGCCCCCTGCGCGCGTTCAACGGCCGCAAGTGCCGCGGCAGTGGGATGCCCGTAGCCGCGGCCGAGTTGGCCGCGCAACATGGTGACCGCCGCCGGCTGCAGACCGCGAGCACCTTCCACACCGGCCGATTCGAGTAATGCGATCACCGCTCGCTGTTGGCTTGCGAGCATACTCCTGGTCGAGAGAATTCTTTCGACCACCGCCACCGCATCGACACGGGTGCGCAGCCCACCCAGCGCAAGCCCCACGGACAAGCCGACAACCGTTCCACCGGTACCCCAGGGGAGGACGACTCGAGAGGGTTCGGGGAGCAAGCCGGCCCGAACCTGCTCGGCCAGCTCCAATCCCGCACGTACCGTCCCCAGCGTACCCACTCGCTGGGTTCCACCAGCCGGTATCACCGGGCAGTCCTCGGTACCCGGGCCAAGAAACAACGCCGGGTTACGAAGCACCATGGTCGTGCGCGAACGGTGGTGCCGCATTTCAGCTGAACCACCAGCAATGGCGGCCAGGTTGTCCACCACGCCATCGCTCAGCGGTTCGTTAAAAACGTGAACGCGCAATCGCTTGTCCAACTCAGTGGCTGCCTGGGCAAGACAAGCGAGATGCCCCGAACCGATGGCGCCCACCGACACCCAGGCGGGGGCCCTCGCGAAGCGAGGCGAGGCCAGCAGGTAATCCAGCTTGCGCACCTTGCTGCTACCGCCGAACTTGCCGATAGCGTCATCGCGCTTTACACCCAGCCACCCGAGTCCCAGCTCTGCAGCCAGCCCGTCGAGCGCGACCACAGGCGTCGGGCCTTCCACCCAGCCCAGGCGGGGGAAGCAATCCAGCTGTTCTACTCGCGTTGCCATTGCAGCAGAAGAAGTTTGGCGCAGGTGGCTGGCAGTGTCATTATCTCCCAGCGCTGAAATCGGCGATGAACGAAACCCGCAGTGAATGAATCGGTGAACAAAGGCCTTGAGCGCCACTTCAAGAGTCATGCTGATCGCATCCACCAGGGCGCGCGGCGGCTGGGCTACAAGGTGGCGTTCAACTCTCCGGCAATCCAGGAACAACTCGGACTGGATGGCTCGCTGGTGGCGGGACTTGCGGGAAATACCCTGCACAAAAGCCCTGCTGACTGCTCACTTGCGGGCGCTACCAAGGCCTTTCTCGAACCCGAGCTGGCCGTGCAACTAGCCCACGACCTGCCCGCCACGGCCGATGCCGACCAGGCGGCAGATGCGGTCGGCTCGGTGGCTGCGGCCATAGAACTGGCCAACTTTGACCGTCCCTTTGAGGAGTTTGAAGACATCCTGGCCGAGGGAGTGTTCCACCGAGCTTTTACCACCGGCGAATGGCTGACTCCCCCACCCCGCTGCAACCTGCATGGCCTGCGTGCGACGATAAAGCTCGACGGTGAAACCCGGGCTGACCTTGACTGCCTCGAGGCTACCGGGGATATCCCGAAGCTGCTCGTTTACCTTGCCCGACTGCTCGACGGTTTCGGAGCGCAGCTTGAAGCCGGCGACATTATAATCTGCGGTTCGATGACAGCGCCCGTAGCGGCAACACCCGGCTCGCGCTTTGAAGTCGAGCTGTCTAACGGTTCGGTTGCCGCGATGCGGCTGGGTGAGTAGTGCCCGCCGCCGGGCCGCGGCTCAGTCGGCCGCTGCGCGCCGTTCTTCGTGTCGCCATTCGAGCAAGGCATCGGCAATAAAAATTCGGCAACGATCAAGCACCTCGGCCGCGTCCTGGTCGCCCGCTTCCTGCCCGACGTTACGGGCAATGGGATCGCCGATCTTCACTTTTATGCTGGTGCCCCAGGCCGCGGGCAGAAGGTTGTTGGCCAGCAGTCGCCAGGAGTTCTCAATCGCGACCGGGACGATCTCGAGTTCAGGCGCCGCGTCCATCATTGACTGGGTGCCGGCCTGCTTGAACGCCCGGAGCTCACCGTGACGACTGCGGGTGCCTTCGGGGTAGATCAACATCGACACGCCGCGCTCGGCTGCCGTGGACACGGCCTCTGAAATCGCGCTTTGCGCCTGTCGGCGATTACCCCGGTTGATGAGCGCGTTGCCGCCACGCCTGAGATTGTAAGAAATGCTCGGTATCCACTTGGCCAGCTCAAACTTCGACACGTACTTAGGGTAGTTGCTGAACAACAAAGAGCCGACCACGGGTATGTCGAGCAGGCTCTGATGGTTGGCCACCAGCAGGTAAGCCGTAGCGGGTTTGACCAGCGGCGAGCGCTCGACCTCTATGCGGGTGCCCATCACGCGCAGGGCTCCCACCAGGCCGTGCAGCAGGCAACCGACTACTATCTCGTGCGGACGCGGGCCGAACAGGCGCGCGATACGCTGCGGAAGATCAAAAACAATCAGCACCGCCCAGAACGCGGCAACGAAAGGCGCCGTCATCAGCCAGTCGAGTGGACCCGCCGCGGGCAAAGGCTGGGGACCGAGCAGTTCGGCCTCGTGGCTGCCCGCGGTCAGCGGGTCACCACCCTGCTCCGACGCTTGCCTCTTGGCGGCTGTCACCACGGGCTGGTTACCACTCGCCGCTGTTGGGCATCGATGCCCACGGTTCGGCGACCGGCAACGACCCCCCTTTCTGGAGCAGTTCGATAGAGATGCCATCGGGCGAGCGCACGAAGGCCATGTGGCCGTCTCGAGGCGGGCGGTTGATAGTAACACCACCGTCGCGCAGACGCTCGCAAAGTTCGTAGATGTTATCGACCTCGTAGGCCAGGTGGCCAAAGTTGCGGCCGCCGTCGAGCTGCTCGGCATCCCAGTTCCAGGTCAGCTCGACCTGGGCTTCCTCGTTGCCCGGCACCGCGAGAAACACCAGCGTGAACCTACCCGCGTCGTTATCAAAACGGCCCAGCTCGGTGAGGCCGAGCTTGTCGCAGAAAAAATCCATAGTCGCCTTGAGATCGACGACTCGAATCATGCTGTGGAGGTACTTCATCTGGGCCATTACTATCTCGACCGCGGAGCCTTTGCACTAAGTCTCAAGCGACTTTTACACTGGCACCGAAATACCGCTGCAGATGCGGGCGCAGACATCGGGGTCGCCGAACAAGGCGGTACCCACCTGCACGGCGCAGGCGCCCGCAGCAAAAAACTCGCGCGCGTGATCAGCCGTGGCTATGCCGCCTATGCCTATGATGGCAAGACTGCTGGCGGCGCGCGCATTCCTCGTGGCCTCCAGCGCCAGCGGCCTCAGCACTGGACCGCTTATGCCACCCATGGACGGCAGCTCGGGGACCGGGTCAAGTGCCAACGCCGCCTGGGAAACCGGCAGCGTATTGCTGATCGAGAGCGCCTGTGCGCCAGCCCGCTCGGCCGCGACCGAAAGAGCAGCAACGTCGCAGGCCGGCGAGAGTTTTACGGCCATAAATTTGCCCGTGACTTCGCGCACCGCCGCCGTCACCCGCGCACAGGCCTCGGCGTCCTGGCCAAACTCCAGGCCACCCTTCTCCACGTTGGGACAGGACAGGTTGAGCTCAACGCCATCAACACCGTCGGCACTATCGAGACGACGTGCAAGTTCGGCGTACTCCTCTACGCTTTCGCCGAATATATTGGCGATCACCCTGCCCCCGTGGCGCTCGCGCCACTCGGCGAGCCACGGCAACTTGTCACTTATGAACGCGTGGACTCCCGGGTTGGCCAGGCCGATGGCGTTGATCATCGCGCCCGGCACTTCGGTGATGCGACCGGAAGGGTTGGACGCCCACTCGGGCGCGTTGCCCTCGCGCGGCTCCAGGGACAGGCCCTTGGTGAAGATCGCGCCGATTTTTCCGAAGTCGACGCCGTCCACACGGTCTTCGAGCTCGCGGCCATAACCGCAGCAACCCGAGGCAAGGCCCACCGGTGTGGGCCAAGTGAGCCCGCCGACGTCTACCGACAAGTCGGTGGCCGCCGACATCAGGCGCCCGCCCCCTTCACGGTTTCCGCGGCGGCAAAAATATCTGCGGCTGCGTAGACCGGGCCGTCTTCACAGATGCAGCGCCAGCCCCCGCTCGCGTCGCGGTGTACGCAGCCGCGACAAACACCCCAGCCGCACCCCATGCGTGCCTCGAGGCTCACGTGGCAGGCTATCCCGTGTTTGCGCGCCACGGCGGCCACCGCCTCCATCATGCCGGTGGGACCGCAAGAAAAAATCATGTCCGGCCGGTCGTTTTCAAGGCGTGCGAGCAGGCAGTCGACCACGGTGCCCTTGAAGCCGGCCGAGCCGTCCAGGGTGGCCAGCTCCACGGTGGCACCCACGTCCTCCAGGGCGCCCGCAAAGCCACTTTGGCCCGCGTCCTGGGCGCCAAAAATTATCTCTACCCCTTCGCGTGCGGCCAGGTAGCCGAAGGGGGCAGCGCCCACTCCCCCGGCAACCGCCCAGCAGCTCCCAACGGGGTCGGGAAACTCGTTACCGAGCGGAGACAGCACGGCGAGTTCGTCGCCCGGCTGCGAGGCCAGCAGCTCCGCCGAACCCCGTCCCATGTTCTTGACCAGCAGGGCTACCCGATCGTCGCTGACCGTCAGAAAGAGTGAATAGGGCCGCGAAAGCACGCAACCGCCGCTGCCGGGAACCTCGACCATGGCAAAACACCCGCAGGCTGCGCCGCGGGCAAGATCCGGCCCTTCGAGATCCACTCGCGCCAGGCCCTCGCCCAGCGGCGTTATCTCTACAATCCGCGAACTTATGCGCCTTGCCTTCATGCTGCTTCCGACAATTATTCTTTCCCCTCCCCAATCGCAAAAGGGGGAGGTGTCAGAGACGTTGGTTTCGGATGCCTCCCCCTCTTGGCAGGGCTTGGCCGGGCGGCTAGTTTGCCATTGCCACCGACGGTCCATCAGCCGAAGGATAATTATCAGCATGAAAAATCAGAACCCCTCGGTTGCCATCATAGGCTCGGGCATGTCCGGGCTGTGCATGGCTATCAAACTCCAGCGGGCCGGGTTCGACGACTTCGACATCTACGAAAAGGCGGATTCGGTCGGCGGCACATGGCGTGAAAACACGTACCCGGGGTTGTCCTGCGACGTACCGTCGCACTACTACAGCTACAGCTTCGAGTTAAAATCGGACTGGACCAAACGTTTCTCTTCCGGTGAAGAAATTCGACAATACCTGGAGATGGTCGCCGACAAGTACGACGTGAGACGCTCTATTCGGTTCAACACCGAGGTCACCGAGTGCCGATGGCGCGGCGACAGCTGGGAACTGGACCTCTCGGACGGGACGAGCACACGGGCCGACGTGGTGGTATCAGCCACCGGGGTGCTGCACCACCCGCGCTATCCCGACATTGAAGGCATCGACTCCTTCAACGGAGCGTGCTTTCACTCGGCGCGCTGGAATCACGACGTCCAGTTGGACGGTAAGCGAGTAGGCGTAGTAGGCAACGGATCGACATCGATACAGATGGTCACAGAGCTGGTCTCCCGCGTCGACACGATGACCATGTTCCAGCGCACCGCACAGTGGGTCGCCCCCTCGGCGGACAAGGTCTACTCAGATAAATTCAAGAAAGCCCTTCGATATGTGCCGGGCCTGCAGTTCCTGGTTTACCACGCCCTGCGGATTTTTTTCGAGCAGATCGGCGGGCGAGCAGTGATTAGACCGGGTTGGCAGCGCACGCAGGTAGCGGCGGCCTGCCGGCGCAACCTGCAAAACGTGCGCGATCCCGAGCTCAGGGCCAAGCTCACGCCCGAGTACGAACCCATGTGCAAGCGACTGGTCATGTCGTCCGGCTTCTACGACGCCGTGCAATCGGATAACTGCTCAGTGGTTACCGAGAGCATAGAGCGAATTGAACCGACCGGGGTGCGCACCGCCGACGGCATCCTGCACGAGCTCGACGTACTGGTGCTGGCCACCGGTTTCGACCCCCACGCCTTCATGCGTCCGATTAACCTGGTGGGCGAAAACGGAGTCACCCTCGCCGAAGCGTGGAGCGAGGCGGTAATTGCTTACCGCACCATAGCGTTGCCTGGCTTCCCAAATTTTTTCATGCCGCAGGGTCCCAACGGACCCGTGGGCAACTACTCGCTTATGTCTGTCGCCGAAACGCAGTGCGACTACATAGTAAAGTGCCTCCGCTTACTGCAGAGCGGAAAGCTGCAGAAAATCTCCCCGAGACCCGAGGTCTGTGCCCAGCTGGAAGAAGAACGCATAAAGGCGCTAGCCACCTCGGTGTGGAGCACGGGGTGCAACAGCTGGTACCTCGACAAACGCGGCATACCGGCGTTATGGCCATACACGCCCGACCGCTTCAGGCGCGATCTTAATACACCCCGAATCGCCGAACTGAACGCTTCATAAGCTCGGCTTCAGTCCCAGGGCGAGAGCAGCCTGCCTACGCTGGGGTCAAGGCCGCCCTTGAGAGTATCGCGATATACCCGCTCCATGGCCTCCGGCCCGCTGTCGCGCCGTAGCTGCAGCCAGTCGTCTGTCCACTCGAGAAACTGCACGAGCGCGCCCCCTACTCTCTCCTGGAAGCCGGCGGCACCCCAGTCGCCAACTCGCTTTTCGGCCTGGGTCGGGGCAAAGAAAAACTCCGGCGCTGCACCCGGCAGGCCCGTGGTATCGCCAGACTGTTGCCAGTGGGTCACGCCGATCAGCAACGAGAACTTCACGTTGTCGCCGCAACGCTCGTGCAAGCTGCGCAGGACAGCAGCGTTGCCGGCCATGTCGACAAAGCCAAGCGGACAGCCGTCGTCTATTTCGTCCAACGCGTCGTAGGTCACCACCTTGTCGTAGCAGCCCAGGCCTTCAACGAACTCCCTGTTGCCCGGCGAGGTGAGCCCAGTGACCGCCAGCCCGCTTCGGCGCGACAGCGCCCAGGCAAGAGCGATGGCGGTCTTGCTCGAAGCACTGATGACAACCACCTCACGGGCACCGCCAAAGTCACTTTCGGCCAGGTAGTCGTCGGCGAGAAACGACGTCATGAACAAGCCCCTGAAAATCATCAACGCGTCTTCACGCTCGGCCCCGCCAACGGCCTGGTACAAGGGGTCCGAGGCCACGGGCGTGTACTGCCGGTAGAACAACGCGTGGGCCGAACGGTGTGGCGAGCGTCGATTATCACCGACTCGCCTTCGCGCTCGGCCTCGATGAGAAGATGCCGCGACATGGGAAAGAAGCCGAACACGCGCTCGCCCACCGCGACGGCCGGGTGACTCGACGCGAGCACGTCGGCAAAACCCATCACCGGTATACGCCCCCAGCCCTCATCAGCCGGAAAGAAGCCCCAGTAATCGAGCATGTCGCCGGCCACCGCGTAGGTGATGTTGTTGGCGGTCAACGCGAAGCGATCAACCCTGAACAGCACGCCACCCGCGGGCGGATCAAGGCTCACCTCGTTGGTCACGAATTCGCAGCGTGACCAGTCATCGCGTCGTATTCTGAAATCAAGTCCCTCGTTGTCGGCATCACTCATACGACGGCTATACTGCCCTAGTGCCGCTCTTGAGTGAACGCCTGCCACCCCCAATCGGGGGACAACAGGACAGCGAGCCTTGACGACAGGGCAATACCTGCACTAGTCTCACGAGCCAGGGGGAACCGCCGATGCCGGAATCTTTACCAACCACTCCTCGTAAGCTCAGCTGCTTGTCAGTGCTGATCGTCTCGTTACTGCTGACCGCCATCGCCGCCCCCGCCACTCCCGCCCGGGCCGAGTTGCGCCTGGTTGGCAGCGCGGCATTCCGTGTGACCGACGGCTTCACTATCATCCAAGAATCGGACCTGTTTTCGAACTTCCTGCCAGCGGGCAACGGCACGGTGTCGAGCGTCCCCTTCGCGGTCCAGGCCATAACCGGCGGTTCGACGGCGTCGGCTGTACTACCGGCCGCAGCCATGGGCATCTCCCACTACGGCATAGGCGTAGACACCTGCACGGAGAACCAGAACGTGTGGTCCTGCCACAGCGACGGCTACGACGGCGGTGCCTACGTGCAGTACTGGGACACAATTGCGGTGCAGTCATCCACGCTGACCGTGGGAACACCGGTCACGGTCACCCTGCACCTGGCGATGAGCTGGAATTCATTCTACCAGGCCAGCTTGGCGACGCTGTACGCTGGCGCCAACCGGTTTCGCGCCGTCGTGTCGTCGAGGAATCACGAGGGTGGCGACTTCGACGGACCCGTAGAGGTCACGGTGATAGGGGATGGTACTTCGAGTTCAGTGTCGCAGTTGGTGGTCAACTCCACGGTGGGTGGCGAAGTCGACATCGCCCTGGTGGACGAGTGCGGCTCCGACGCTTCGATCACCAGCAATTTCAATTTCACCCCGCCGATACCGGGCGACGCCTACGCGAGCTGCAAGCAGGGGCTGTCTTGGGGCATGAGCGTGGCCACTACTCGTTCGGCCACTCGTTCGGCAGCCACGGTAGACCTTGTTTCGAGCATCACCGGCAACCCGGTGCCGGGGGCAAGCAACGCGACCACGGCGAACGCGGCCGCCGCCATCCCCACCGACTCGCTGCTGCCCTGCGCTGACCCCGACGGAACGGCCTGCGACGACCTCAACACCTGCACCACGGGCGAGACCTGCCAGGGTGGACTGTGCACAGCAGCGAGCACGACGACCTGCAACGCGCCCGACCTGTGTACGGCGAGCGCCTGTAACCCCACCGACGGGCTGTGCGTGGACCAGGCCGTGAGCTGCCTGGCCAGCGACCAGTGCCACGCGGCCGGCGTGTGCGACACGATGACCGGCCTGTGTTCCGACCCGTCACTGGTCGATGGCAGCGCCTGCGATGACGATGATTTTCTGACCTGCGGAGACAGTTGCCAGTCGGGGACGTGCACCCCCGGACAGCTCAACTGCGGGTCGACTACCACGCTGTCGACCACGACAACGACTACGACAACGACTACGACCACTACCCTGCCCGCCCCGGCCCCCTCCTGCGCGGCAGCGCCACTGCCTTCTTGCAGCACTGGAGCGGTGACAAGCTTCCATCTTCGTGATCACGCGCTGGCGTCCAAAGACAAGCTGAAATGGAAGCTGGCCAAGGGCACAGCGCTCACCGTGGCCGACCTGGGCACCCCGGCGGGCGACACCGACTACATGCTGTGCGTGTACGACAGTGTCTCCCAGTCTACGCAGCTCGTCATCGAACTCCTCGTACCGCCCTCGGCCTCTGCCTGGAAGTGCAAGGGAAGTAAGTGCAGCTACAAGGACAAGGGCGGCGCCCAGGACGGCGTGCAGCAGGTCAAAGTGGCCGCGGGCAGCGCGGGACGCGGCAAGGCCCAGCTCAAGGGCCGCGGCTCGGGATTGCCGATTCCCGGCCCTGACTCGGTCGCCGCCTACTTCGCGGCCGACGACAGCGTGGCGGTGCAACTCGTGAACGACACGGGCACCTGCTGGACGAGCTCATTCACGGGCACCCACATACGCAAGAACACGGCGGACTTGTTCAAGGCCAAAGCCAAAAACTGATTCAGTCGCCGAAGTGTCGGCGGCGCTCGGCATAGAACTCGTCCGCGGGCTTGAACTCGGGTTCGCCGCCAAACTGTTCCTCGGTGACGCGGCGAAGTTCGTCCTCGCTCATCGCAAAGTCCCAGGGGCGCGCCTGCGGCTGCTGCACGTGAAAAGGCGAATCGCAGAACACCTCGACCCCGTTGCCATCGGGGTCCTTGAAGTATACCGACCAGGCGTTGCCATGATTCATCGCGTTGACTCCCGTGGCACGACCGTCGTCCTGCAGGCGCGCGGCCAGCTCCTTGACCTCGGCCAGCGAATCCACGCGGAAGGCCATGTGGTCGTAAGTGTTAGAAGCCCCGTCGCCCCTCACCGGCACGAAGGCCAACTGGTGATGGTCGGTCGCAACCTGGCTGAGAAAAGTCACTTCGACGCCGAGGTCCTGGTCGCCCAGCATGACCGGTCCGTGGTCACTGACCTCGAAGCCAAGCATATCGCGATAAAACCCTATCATTTCGTCCGCGTCGCATACGTACATAACAGCGTGAGACCATCTCAACTTCATATTCTTCGTTCCCCCGGCGTTTCCAGCCACCAAGCCTGCATTAAGAGCGCGGCTTATGCTAGATAAGGCCTCTCGGGGAGGAATTATACATGGCTTTCAGGCTTGCAAACATCAACAATCGGGCGGTCCTGGTTACCGACAACGGGGTTTACGACCTCGAACGGCACGGCGAGGGCTTCTCTTCCGAACCAATGGAGGCCATCGCAAGGTACCGCGAACTGCACGACGTAGCGGCCTCGCTCAATGGTTCGCCCGACGCCCAGCTTGACCCGGCAAACCTGGGCCCGCCGGTGCCGCGGCCACAGAAGGTGCTCGGCATAGGCCTCAACTACAGGGCCCACGCCGAGGAATCGAAGATGGATCTCCCCGAAAACCCGCTGGTGTTCAACAAGCTCAGCAGTTGCATCGTGGGCCCTTGCGACGACGTTATCGTCTACGGACCGACCACCGACTGGGAAGCCGAACTGGTGGTGGTCATGGGTACGCGCGCGCGCGACATCGCGGCCGAAGATGCCTGGGACAACATCGCCGGGGTGACCTGCGGGCAGGACATCTCGGAGCGCACCACCCAGTTCGCTTCCCGCCCACCCCACTTCGACCTCGGCAAGTCCTACGACACCTTCGGCCCCATAGGGCCCAGCATCGTCTCGGTTGACCAGCTCAACGACCCCAACGACCTGGCGCTGGCCTGCTCGGTCAACGGCGAACAGAAGCAGAACGCGCGCACCAACGATCTCATCTTCGACGTCCCGGCGCTGGTCGCTTACATCTCGGCCATCTGCACGCTGGAACCCGGCGATCTCATCTTTACCGGCACACCGTCGGGCGTGGGAGTGATGGCGGGCACTTTCCTGCAGCCGGGCGACGAGGTCACCACTACCATCGAGAGCATCGGCACGATGACCAACCGCTGCGTGGCGCGCGGGGAATAGCGTTGCTCGACGTTGCCATCGTGGGCGCGGGTCCCACGGGCGCGGTTGCAGCCAACCTGTGCGGCCTGCACGGCCTGTCGGCGGTAGCCTTCGACAGCGCGCCCGATGTCTATGACCTCCCGCGCGCGGTCGGCATGTGGGACGATGTGCAGCGAATCCTGGCCAACACCGGCCTGCTCGAAACGACGCTGCCGGTCATGTACGAACCCGTGGGCGCGGAGTTCGTAGACGCGTCCGGTAAACGCCTGATAGGCCTGGATTACCCGGGCGGATTGATTACTCCCAACGGCTACCCGGTCATCCGCATGTTTCACCAGCCGGGCATGGAACGCTCCGTCCGCGCGCACATAGCCGACTTGCCGGACGTGAACCTCCACCTGTCGCAGGAAGTCGTCGAATTCGAACAACACCACGACCACGTATCGCTGCAAGTCTGCGACCTCACCGACAACAACACGCGCCGAGTACAGGCCAAGTGGATGATCGCCTGCGACGGCGCCGCCAGCCCCACTCGCAAGGCCTGCGGCATCGACTGGCAGAGCCTCGGATACGACCGCGAATGGTTGGTGGTCGACGTCACGGTGACCGGCGAAGATCGACTGCCGCCCTGCGTACGACAGGTCTGCGACCCCGAAAGACCCACCACCATGATGCCGCTGCCATTGAACATGCGTCGCTGGGAGTTCCAGCTGCGCGACGGCGAAACCGCCAAGGAGATGGAGCGCCCCGAACGGGTGTGGGAACTGGTAGAAAAGTGGATGCCCCGGCAGGACGCCGAACTGGTTCGGGCGGCGGTCTACTGCTTTCACTCGACCATAGCCGAGACTTTTCGCAGCGACCGCGTGTTTTTGGCCGGCGACGCCGCCCACCAGACGCCGCCATTCATGGGCCAGGGCCTGTGCAGCGGATTGCGCGACGTCGACAACCTCGCCTGGAAGATAGCCCACGTCGAACGCGGGCTGGCGGGCGACGGCCTGCTGGACACCTACACTGCCGAACGACGCCCGCACACGCTCAAGGCCATCGAACACTCGGTTAAAACCGGCCAGCTGATCGACGCCTTTGCCGAGATGACACGCGGTGGGCCCGAACCGCCGCCCGAGTTGCAGGCCTACGCCTACGGAGGCGACGCACAGTTGCCTGATCTCTCCTCTGGACTGCTGGCCGGGCGCGACAGCAACTCGATAGGCCGCTTGGTGCCGCAGGCCCCGGCCGTGGTCGAAGGCAGGCACGGCACGCTCGATGAGCTTGTCGGCTTGCACTGGGCGGTTATCTCCGGGAAAGACCCGAGGGAAGCACTGGACGACGATGCCCTGTCCCGCTGGGAAAAACTTGGCGCGAGGTTCGTGACGATTCCCGAGCCGAGTGGCTCCATGCTGGCGCTGTTGCTCGAGCACGAGGTCGTCGTGGCCAGGCCCGATCGCGTTATTTTTGGCGAGGGAAGGGACCACCCGGCATTGTGATCCACACTGACGAAACCTGTATACGAAACTTGATACCGGAGGATACTCCATGAAATACGGCCTTTGCATTTTTCCTACCGCCTACTCCATTCAACCGGCAGAGCTTGCCGTGGCGCTCGAGGAGCGCGGCTTCGAGTCGCTGTGGGTCGCCGAGCACACGCACATTCCCTGCTCCCGAGAAACGCCGTGGCCCGGCGGTGCCGACCTGCCGCAGATGTACTACGACGTGTATGCGCCGCTGGTGGCGCTGGCCGCCGCCGCCGCGGCGACGACAACACTCAAGGTCGCAACCGGCGTAACGCTCGTGCCCCAGCGAGACCCCTTGATACTGGCCAAGGAGGTGGCCACGCTCGACCGCGTGAGCAATGGCCGTTTCATGCTGGGCGTGGGCGGTGGCTGGAACCGCGAGGAACTCGCCAACCACTATGACTTTCCTTTCGAGCGACGCTGGAAAGTCATGCGCGAACGCATTGAAGCCATGAAGACCATGTGGACGGAAGAAAAAGCAGCCTACCACGGTGAGTTCGTTGATTTCGACGAGGTGTTCTCCTCGCCCAAGCCAGTGCAATCGCCCCACCCCCCGATACACGTGGGCGGCGAAGCGCCTTACGGCATAAGGCGTGCGCTGCGCTACGGTGACGGCTGGATACCCATTGCCGGTCGCGCAGACACCGATCTCGTGGGCGACATGGCCACTTTTCGCAGCATGGCAGCAGAAGCGGACCGCGATCCGGACTCGATGGAGGTATCGGTATACGCCGCGCCCGGCGACACCGACGAACTCGGCCGCCTGCGCGACGCCGGCTTCGCACGCGCGGTGTTCATAGCCCCGTCGGCTACCGCCGAACAGGTGCTGCCCCTGCTCGACCACTACGCGTCGCTGGCAAAAGAGGTCGGCTGAACGGCGTGGGCGTGTACGCAGTAAGCGGCGGCGCTTCGGGCATAGGTGCCGCCATCGTGGTGACGCTTAGAGAGCGCGGTGACGAGGTCATCGTCGTCGACATACGCGACGCAGACATCGAGGCCGACCTTTCCACGGCCGACGGATGCAGGCAGGCCGTAGTCGAACTGGAGGGCCGTGCCCCCGACGGGCTTGACGGCCTGGTGGCCTGCGCCGGGCTGGGCCCCGTGGTGCGTCCCGCGTCGCTCATAACGCGGGTCAATTTTTTTGGCAGCCAGAGGCTCGTAGACGGCGCGCGGGAGCTCGTTGCCAGGAAGCGCGGATCGGTTGTCATGATCTCATCGAACTCGGCACCCATGGACAGCGACGACGAATACGTGGCCGCCCTGCTCGAACTCGACGAAGAACGTGCCTGCGCCATCGCCGACCGCATCGGCGACGGCCACACCGCCTACGCCGGATCAAAGAAGGCGATAACCCGCTGGATGCGTCGCAACGCAGCTGCGTGGGCGGCCGACGGTATGCGGATCAATGCCGTGGCGCCGGGCATCACCAGCACCCCGCTTACCGACAGCGCTTACGCCGACGAGACCCTGGGCCAGATCATGAAGGATTTTGGCGAGTCGGTACCCGTGGGCCGCCTGGGTCAGCCCGAAGACATCGCCGGCGCGGTGGCCTTCCTTCTGAGCGAAAAGGCGCAGTTCGTCTGCGGCTCGGTGCTGTTCGTTGACGGTGGTCACGACGCCATGCTGCGCCCCGACGAATTCTAGGCCGGCAAGCAGACTGCAGGCAACGGGTGGTCGTAGAGCCTGGCCGCGTTCTGGTGAGAAATCATCTTGATCTCTTCTGTCGGAAGATCCCCGAGTATCTTTTCCATGACGTCCTGGGTGTCAGGCCAGGTACCGTCACCGTGGGGATAGTCCGATTCGAAAAGCAGGTTCTCGACCCCGATTGTATGGCGTGTGCAGATCGTCGAGGGATCATCGATGATCGTAAACCAGAAATTACGTCGCAGGGTGTCGCTGGGCGAAATCTTCGGGTCCTGCCAACCCTGCCCATAACCCGAGCGCGCCATTATGTTGTCGGTCCTGTCGATGAGACCTGCCACCCAGCCTATGCCTCCCTCGGCAATAACAATCTTCAATTCCGGGAAACGCGCCGGGTAGCCGCTCCACAACCACTCGGCCGCGGTCGTAAAGGCCATCTGCGTAAATAACGTGGCTCCCATCTCCAGTCCCGGGCAGCCCGGTGCCATCGGCGCAAACCCCGAAGACGCCACGTGCAGGTTGATCACCGTACCCGTGTCCACGCAGGCCTTTATGATCGGATCCCAGTGGTCGTTATCAAAAATCGCGGGATACCCGAGGCGATGCGGCTGCTCGGGAAAAGTTACGGCCTTGAAACCGCGCGCGGCGTTGCGACGGATTTCTTCTGCCCCTTTTTTGGGGTCCGAGAGACAAGTAATCCCCATGGGCACCACGCGCTCGGGATACGCCGAGTACCATTCCTCGAAGTACCAGTCGTTCCAAGCTCGCATACAGGCAAGGCCAAGCCCGGGATCGGTGGCCTCGGAAAACAACGTTCCGCCGAAACCTGTTACGCCGGATGGAAAATTCACGGTCGCCCAGGTACCCGCGAGATCCATGTCCTTGATGCGCGCGTCGGCCAGGTAGCACCCCGGCCGAACCTCTTCGTAGCGTGACGGTTCTATGCGGTAGTCCTCCTTGGGCCTGCCCGCCACGCACATGAAGCCGACCTGGAAGTACGGTTGCCCCTCGAAGCTCCAGACCTGGTGTCCTTCCTCGGTCTCCACGACACGAGGCGCATGGTCCTGCATGTCCCGGGGTAAACGCCCCTCGAAGGTATGGGGCGGCTCCAACACGTGATCGTCCACCGATATAAACGTGTAGCGTACGTCGCGAGGCTCAGGATCGGGCAACAGCCCCTTGACGACCGGCCTTTTAATACCCAGCTTTACTACCTGGACCACTATACGAACCTCCCTCGGCGACGCATCCGCGACCCCGTTCCACGCCGGCCCGCTCCACGCCGGCCCGCTCGCCTTGAAAACCTAGCCGCACTACCGACGGTACGCAAGATCAAGCCCCCGTACTGCTGACGCTATGCAAGTGGCCCGTTCACGCACACCCAACTCACGCGTTCGATACCAGCAAGCCCACGGCAAGCCCGGCGTACACTGTTCCCGCAACGCTGACTGGGTAAGAGCAAAAATGTTATCGGGCCCTGGTGCCAGCCGCTTGCGCGGGGCCGGGACGAGTCCGGCTACTAGTTCAATTGCGCGACCCGCGAGGCCAGTCCCCTGTTCTGTTGCCCAAATTAACGCAGGCTATTGGCGAACGACTCGAAGGCCGACCCTTGCGAGCTCCCCAACTGCGCAACGGCACACGTTATTGCGTCGGCGATCATGGCCACTACGAGGTCGTACTCGACCATGGTGCCACGGCTTGCCCTGCTGCCCGATTGTTGCAGGCAAACAGCATATGCGTGGGTGTTTGGTTGTGTCGCGTCGAGTGTGCTTGTCCACGCGCAGTTGCCGGGTTCGGCCAGGTCAGGGTCAGGCCAGAGCGCCGCGCAAAGGTCTGCTTGCGCGCCGGTGTATGTCCATATGTTGTCACCCATCGGATCGATGACAAGCGAGGCTATCCCGGCGCAGTCTGCCCCGAGCTTTTCAAGCTGGGCCAGCCTGGGCAGCTCCAGGTCGCAGCCGTCGGTCAGGCAGGCGTAGTCAACGCCATCCGACGTTCCACCGTTGAGCACATCTGCCAGGTAGGTCTTGTGATCGTTGAGCGAGCGAGCCTGGTTGTCGGGCGAGATCAACCAGGCAATGCCGGTGTCGGCGTCCCAGGCACCAATATAGGGTCCAGGGTTGTCGCCAATGGTGTCGAGGAGGGGGAAGTAGCCGGTAGTGGGCAGCGGGCGCCGAGCTACCTGGCAGCCTTTTATATACAGCTCGCACTTGTCGCCGCTCGTAGCATCGCCCATGTAGATCTTGCAGCTTGACGGGGCGATGGCGGCCTCGGCCGCGTCGTTGCTCACCACGCAGTTCCTGCCCTTGCCGCCGGCCTGGCAGGTGTCTTCGTTGGCGAAGTTACGCCAGAGCGTTACGTCGTTGAAATCGTAGTCGCCCAACGAGTACACGACCGTGCCTCCTGCCTTGTTTACAAAGGAGTAGCCGATCGCGCCGGTTTTCTTGTCCTGCTTGGCCTTACACTTGAGCTGGGCCCCAGCGGGCGCGACAATGACGATAGCTACGAGCGTTACGGTGATGGTGACAAAGAACTTTCTGAGTTTCATGGTGGGTTCCCTCCACGGAGACCCGCGAGCCTAGCACCATTGCCGCCGCCCTGTCCATGGATGTAAACCCTCAGGGGTTGGCCTGCATGAAGCCCTGGACCAGCGCCACCAGGGTCTCGGGTATGTCTTCCTGGCAGAAGTGACCGACACCGGGCGTCTCGACGATGGGCGCGTCGGGCCACAGCCCGCGAAAATCGGTGATTGCCTGTTCCGGCGAGATGCCGAAATCCATGTCGCCGGATACGAGCATGGCCGGCTTCGCCTTCACGTCTTCCATGTTGCCCCACTCCATCAGCTCGAACAGGAACGGTAGAAAACGCTGGTAGTGGACGTCGAGCGGAAAATTAATCGCGCCGATGCAGCTTTCGCGATCGGGGAACGGCGCGGAGTACGCGCGGATCCAGGTTTCGTTGACCACGGCCGAGTTCTGAAAGCCGATGATTTTCATCACCGACAGGACGGTCGAACCAAGCTCGCCCAGTATACCCTGCAGCGTACCCGCTTCCTCGTGCTTCTCTATCCACTGGAACCACGGCGACTTTTCCTCGAGATTCACACCGCCGCCGTAGCCGAACAGGGTGTTCATCAGGAAGCAACGCTTCACGCGTCCGGGGTTGCGCATCGTGTAGCCACCCGACATCGGGCCGCCCCAGTCCTGCACGACGAAAGTTATGTCATTGAGCCCGATGTCGTCGATGAGCTTCTCGAGGTTCTCGACGTGGGTGCGCAGCGTGTACTCGCGGTCCTGGGGAGTTTCGGATTTTCCGAATCCCATGTGGTCGGGAACAACCACGCGGTAATCTGCCGCCAGCGGGGGGATGAGCTTGCGATAAAGATAACCCCAGGTGGGCTCGCCGTGCAGGCAGACGATGACCTCGCCGTCGCGCGGACCTTCGTCGACATAGTGCTGGCGGAACCCCGCCGCGGTGCTGAACTTCGGAGCGAACGGCCACGTGCCATCAAAGGTTTCTTCTGCCGGAATCATGGGGATGACACCTACTGCAGGGCAGCAGCCGTGTCACCTCGCTCGCGCTCGTACGCGTGTACCAGGGCGAGCCAGAGTCGACTGCCGATGGCGCCGAGCCCTTTGAGCGTGTTTTCGTAAGTGGCCCGGTCAACGTTTACCGCCTCGATGGCCCCTACCGCTGGCTGCAGGGATCGGGTCTGCGCGTAAGTGACGGGGTCCTGGCCCCAGAAAAGATGAGTTGGCGGGTGCACAACGGGTCCCGGCGCAATATCAGTGCACACATGCCCCTGACTTATCATCCTTTCTGGCAGGTGAGCCTGGACGGCGAAGATGTACAGGTGACCAGGACAAGGGGTGGGCTTGTCGGGTTCACCATCCCGGCGGGAAGTTTCAAGGTCGAAGCCAGTTACGTCCGTTCCTGGCATGAAGACCTATACGCGGCAGTCTCGGCGATTACGCTCCTGGTCGTAGGCTGTTTGATTTCGGGCGGTTTAGTGGTGGGCCGTGCAGGGATCGAACCTGCGACCCGCTGATTAAGAGTCAGGTATTGCGCACACCCACGC
>DUBO01000034.1 GCA_012960245.1 Candidatus Binatota bacterium
CATGGGCTCGGAAGACATCGAGCGGCAGAAACTCAACGTGTTTCGCATGCAGTTGCTCGGGGCGCGGGTACACCGGGTCGAATCAGGCAGCTGCACGCTCAAGGACGCAATAAACGAGTGCATGCGAGACTGGGTAACCAACATCGCCGATACCTACTACCTGGTGGGCTCCACGATGGGTCCGCATCCTTACCCGCTGATTGTTCGGGATTTTCAGTCGGTCATCGGCAAGGAGGCGCGACGGCAGGTACTCAAGGCCGAGGGTAAGCTGCCCGACCTGTTGGTTGCCTGTGTAGGCGGTGGCAGCAACGCGATGGGTCTGTTCTACCCCTTCATCAAGGACGAGTCGGTGGCGATGACCGGCGTGGAGGCGGCCGGCGGTGGCCTCGATGCGGGTCCGCACGCGGCATCCATAAGCCGGGGCTCTCCCGGCGTGTTGCACGGCAAGAAGACCTACCTGCTGCAGGACGAGCTGGGACAGGTGCGCGAGGCCCACTCCATAGCGCCGGGGCTGGACTATCCCGGGGTCGGCCCCGAACATTCGTGGCTGCACGACAATGGGCGGGCCAGTTACGTTGCGGTCACCGATAGCCAGGCACTCGAAGCCCTGCAGCTGTTGAGCAGGCTCGAGGGCGTCATACCGGCGCTTGAGAGCGCCCACGCCGTTGCCCACGCCATGGAAGTGGTACCGGCCATGCCCCGCGATGCGGTGGTGGTGGTCAACCTGTCGGGCCGTGGAGACAAGGACATGCCGGCGGTTGCTGAGCATCTCGGGGTCGAGGTCTGAAGCGTCATGGCGAGAGGCAAAAAGCGGATCAAACGCTGCCTCGACAAGCTGTCGGCCGAGGGTCGAACGGCACTGGTACCGTTTTTCTCGGTTGGCGATCCGGGCATAGATCAGACCCACGACGCTGTACTCGCCGCGGTTGACGCCGGTGCCGATATAATTGAGTTGGGCGTGCCGTTTTCTGATCCCATGGCAGATGGTCCGGTCATACAGGCGTCGAGCCAGCGGGCGTTGGAGGCCGGAACCAGCCTGCACGGGATACTCGAAATGGTCGCCTCGCTGCGTGCGAGGACCGACGTACCCCTGGTATTGTTCGGCTACTACAATCCGTTTTTCCACTACGGTGAAGAAGCTTTTGCCCGCGATGCAGCCAGCGCCGGTGCCGACGGCGTGCTCTGCGTAGATCTGCCTCCCGAGGAAGCCAGGGGCATGGTGTCCGCATGTCGCTCCAACGGGATGGACAGGATTTTTCTGTTGGCCCCGACCAGCGACGATTCGCGCATAAAGGCAGTGTCGCGTTGCTCGTCCGGCTTCGTTTATTTCGTGTCTGTCACCGGGGTGACCGGCGCGCGGTCGAGCCTGTCCACCGACGTTCCGGCGAAGGTGGCGCGGTTGCGCGAGTTGTGCGATCTGCCGGTCGGCGTTGGATTTGGTATTTCTACCCCGGAACAGGCCCGCGCCGTCGCGAATTACGCCGACCTGGTTATCGTTGGCTCTGCCCTTGTTAAAACGATGCACGAAGCGGGCGCGGCGCGATGCGCGGCCGAGGCTGGACGATTCGTCTCCGACCTGCGCCGCGGAATAGACGGCTGACCGGGCGTGGGCGAATACGAGCAGACGATAGACTGGCTGTATTCGCTGGATGCCCTGCGGGGAATGGATTTTCGTCTGGAGCGGCTGCGCGCGGCCCTCGACGTCCTGGGCAATCCAGAACGGGGACTACCCGCCATCCAGGTGGCAGGCACCAACGGCAAGGGCTCTACGGCAGCCATGATTCACTCGGTCTACAGCGAGGCCGGCTATCGCTGCGGGCTGTTTACCTCACCCCACCTGCAAACTTTCAGGGAGCGCATCAGGGTTGGCACCGAATTCATTGATGAAGGCCGAGTCGTTGACCTGGTCGAACGCGTCAAGTGGGCCAGCAGCCAAGTCGATGCAGAGCTTACCTTCTTTGAGTTCGGAACACTGATGGCCCTGTTGGAATTCAATCTCGCTGATCTCGATATGGCAATTTTTGAAACCGGCCTGGGAGGCAGGCTCGACGCGACGAGCGTCGTAGACAGCGTGGCCTCGGTGATAAGCAGCATAGGGTTGGACCACTGCGAGTGGCTGGGCGACAGCGAAGAAGAAATCGCGAAGGAAAAGGCGGGTATTATACGCGCCGGTGTGCCGGTGGTGACCGGTCGTATGCAACCGGGCCCCCAGGTTGTGATCGGCGGAGTGGCCCGCGAACTCGGGTCGCGCTGGCTGCGCTGGGGCAGGGACTTCGGCCCCCGCTCGGGAAGCGGGCTGGAGGGTAAGGCCCAACGCCACAACGCCGGCCTCGCCGCAGCGGTGATTCGAGTACTGGCCGATCGCTTTCCCGTCGATGACGAGAAGTTACGGTTGGGCCTGGAGAACGTGCGCTGGCCCGGACGCCTGGAGACCGTGGCTAACGAGCCGAGGGTAGTACTCGACGTGGCCCACAACCCGCAATCGGTGAGTCTCCTCGTAGAGGAACTGTGCGAGCTGGACCTACCGCGACCGCTGGTATTCGTGATCGGGGTCATGGCCGACAAGGACTGGGGGGAGATGGCCTGTTCGTTGTTCCCGATCGCAGACCGGGTGGTGCTTGTACCAGTAGACAGCCCGCGCGGTCTTGATCCAGGGCAGCTGGTTGAGCTTGCCGATGGACTGCTTCCGTGGAAACTCGCCGAGACAGCCCGCGCCGGTCTGCTCAGCGCGCGAAGCGCGGCTGGGCGCGAGGGCAGCGTGCTGGTCACCGGGTCGATTTTTCTCGTTGGTGAGCTCTACCGAGAGGCGGCGGGAAGGGACGCCTTTGATGTGTAGCGGCGGGGCCAACGCGGGACGCGGTTTATTGCGGCTGTTGTTCGGTATTTTTGTCCTGCTGTTGTTCGGCTCGATCGGGGGCGCGCGGGCCGCGGAGGTTTCGGTCGAGGCCGACAGTATCTCTTACGAAAATGATGGTGGGTTGCTGGCCGCCGAGGGCAGCGTGCGCGCGACCTGGGGCGAGAAGCTCCTGGAGGCTGGTTCGCTGAGTTTTGAGCAGGAGCGCGGCGTGCTCTGGGCGCGGTCGGGGATCAGCCTGAGCAGCCCCGACATGGAATTTCGTGCATCCAGCGCGAAGCTTCTGCTCGACCATGAAACCGGTGTGTTCGAAGACGTCGAGGCCTGGTTGAAGGACAACTCGGCGTGGTTCGGCGGCGACCGGATCGAGAAAACCTCGGATCGCAACTTCAGCGTAAAACGAGGCTACTACAGCACCTGCGAACGGCAGGAAGGTGCCTCGCCTGACTGGTCTATATCGGGGTCAGAGATCGACGTTGACCTTGACGGCTACGCCAGGATCAACAACGCATCGTTCCGCGTGCGGGGAGTTCCGGTTCTCTACCTGCCCTACGTGGCCCTGCCGAGTAAGCTCGGCCGCGAATCCGGCCTGCTGTTCCCCCGCATAGGGACTTCGAATGATCGTGGCTTCCTGTATTCGCAGCCGTTCTTCTGGGCCATCGACAAGCACCGCGACGCGACCTTCAGTGTAGACGTTGAGACGTCGGCCAGGATCGGTGGCACCGGCGAGTACCGCTATCGCCCATCCCGTAAAACTACCGGCGTTCTGAGCGTTGAGTACTTCAACGAGAGCGTTCGCGGTGACCAGGAATCAGAAATCGTCTCGCCCGAGCTCAGGAACCGGCAGATACCAAATGATCGCGGCAGCATACAGGGCAAGCATCGCCAGGGACTGGACTCGGGCTTGTTGCTGTATGCCGACTACATGGCTGTCAGCGACGATCTCTATTTCAGGGAGGTCAGTCCCGGGGGCAGAACCGACCTCGAACAGCAGTTGCGTGATAGCCGCCGTTACGCCGATTCGACGGCTGGTGTCATGGGCGCGGATGGTTATCGGAGCTACGGGCTGAGCAGTTCGCTCTACCGTGATTTCTACGGTCCGGGCGGTAGCCGCAGGTTCACGGCCCAGCGGCCGATCGGCGCCTGGCTGCGGGAAGACGGAGGAGTGGGCAGCGGCTCGTATTCATTCTCGGCCACAGCAGACTATTTCAGGCGGCGACAGGGGGCCGACGGCCAGCGCCTCGACACCGTGGCCGGGTTCGAGGTGCCCCTGCTTACAGGCGGTGCGATAGACGTTTCGTCGTGGATGAGGGGGCGGCTTACCGGCTATAGTTTTGACGATCGCAGCACCTGGCGCGACGGCGTAGAGCAGCCCGCACGCAGGCTCTCGGCCCAGGCTATTCGCGGGCTGGGCGAAGCTGGAGTCGACGCCAGGGCGGTGCTCGTCCGCGACTATAGCCTGCAGGGCGGATTGATGCGCCACACGCTTGAACCGGTGGCGCGACTGGCGTGGACCAGTGGTAGCCACGCCGAGTTACCTCTGTGGGATGGCGTCGATCGAATCGAGGGCAAGCGGGTGGCGACCCTCGGCCTTGAGTCGCGGTTTCTTCGGGCCGATGGCCCCGGCAACCTGCCGGTGGAACGGGCGATGCTGGCGCTCACGCAAAGCTACAGGCTGGACGAAAAGGTACTGGGTAACCATTTTTCGGACCTCGACTTCGCCGTGGCCGTCGATCCCTCTTCGTCCCTGTCCTTCAGCGGTCTGGCGTCGTATAATACCGGGCTTAACGTTCTCACCGGCGCGGTAGCAGCGGTGGATTACAGCAGCTCTCCTCTCGCGGCACTCGGTGGCAGGCAGGGCCGGATACTGGCCGCGTATCATTTTGTGAGGGATGGGCTGGCGGATTCTCTCAGGACGCGTGCTTCACTGGGATTAACTGAGCGGACGACACTGGCGGTTAAATTGGACTACGATTTTGTCAGTCAGAAGTTCCTGGAAAAGGGCATGTCGCTGCGCTTCGGCGGGGACTGCGACTGCTGGGCCCTGGACGCCGGCGTGTCGAGCACCATCAACCCTGACGAACTCGAGTTCAAACTGCTGATAGAGTTGTCGGGGCTCGTCGACCTGGGGTCGTCAGCCACGCAACGTGACCAGGCCCTGCTCGGCTACCTCGCCGGTCGCGAAGATAAAGGCTGGAGGTCTTCATGGTGAAAATCCTGGTCGCAGGCGCGGCGGGTTTCATAGGCTCGAACTTCGTGCGCAGGCTGCTGGCGGCCGGCGGTCACGAGGTGGTGGTTCTCGACTCGCTCACTTACGCCGGCAACATGGAAAACCTGGCTGGCCTTGGTGAGTCGAACGGGTTGAGCTTCGTGCACGGCTCCATTTGCGATCCTGCCGTCGTGAAGGCCGCCGTGCAGGGCTGTGACGCGATCGTGAACTTTGCGGCCGAGACCCACGTGGATCGAAGCATAGAAAACCCTGCGGTGTTCATAGAAAGCAATGTGCTTGGAACCATGGTGCTCATACAGGCCGCGGTCGCTGCCGGCCTGCGCTTGTTGCAGGTTTCTACCGACGAGGTGTATGGCAGTCTCGGCAAGGACGGGCTTTTTGACGAGGACTGGCCACTTGCTCCTTCCAGCCCCTACGCGGCATCCAAGGCATCGGCCGACATGCTCATCGGTGCCTCGGTGCGCACCTACGGGCTCGACGCGGTGATAACCCGCTGCGGCAACAACTACGGACCGAGACAGTTTCCCGAGAAACTCATCCCCTTGCTGATCGCCAACGCCATGGCCGACGAAATACTCCCTATTTACGGAGACGGGCTCAACGTTCGCGACTGGATACACGTGGACGATCACTGCGACGCGCTGAGGCTGGTACTCGAAAAGGGGCAAAGCGGCAGGGTCTACAACGTGTCGGCGGTAGGCGAACTCACCAACCTCGAGGTATGCTCGCGCATACTGGCGGCCCTGGGCAAGCCCGAGAGCCTCATGCGCCAGGTTGACGACAGGCCGGGGCACGACAGGCGATACGCGCTCGACCCTTCGCGTTTGCGGAACGAGTTGGGGTGGAAGGCCGACATCGCCTTTGACGAAGGCTTGTCTGCTACCATCGAGTGGTACCAGGCCAACAGTGCCTGGCTGGATAACGTCCGCAGCGGCGAGTACCGCGGCTACTACGAGCGCATGTACGCGTCGCGATTAGAGACTGGGACCACCGTGGCTGAAGAGGATTGAAAACTATGGGTAACGATCACAAGGCGGCCGCGACCACGAGGGTGGAGAAACCCTGGGGCCATGAAGTCATATGGGCCCACACCGGCGATTACGTCGGCAAGCTGCTGCACATCAACGCGGGCCAAGCGCTCAGCTACCAGTACCATGATAAAAAAGAAGAGACGATATACGTGGTCAGCGGCACGCTTCATCTCCACGTGAGCGACGATGACTCCCCACCCTCGGTGATCGAGCTCGTCGAGGGCGAGGTCTTTCACATCAGCCCGGGCTTGCGTCATCGATTCGAAGCGAGACAGGAGGTCGACCTTATGGAGGTCTCGACTCCTTTTCTTGACGACGTTGTTCGCCTCGATGACAGGTACGGGCGCTCGGGAGAGTAGTCGCGGGGTGAAGCGTGTTGCCGTAGACGTGATCACCGGGTTTCTTGGGGCCGGCAAGACCTCGTTGCTCAGACACGTGCTCGCCAACGGTCTCGAGGGTGAGAAGGTCGCCGTCGTGATGAACGAGCTCGGCGACATCGGCATCGATGGGCGAGTGGTTTCTGGGCTCGAACACGTCGAGGCCATGGTCGAGCTCAACAGTGGTTGCGTGTGCTGCACGATCGACGACTTTCGTTTTGACCTCGCCATGCGCGAGGTCGTTGAAACCGTAGACCCGTCCCTGATCATTATCGAGACCACTGGTGTAGCCGACCCCGGCCCGGTGGTCGACAGGGTCACGGCTTGCGGTATGGGCATCGACGCGGTTATCACCGTGGTCGATGCGGCCGCCGTGGCTAAATCGCGCTGGCGCAGCAGGGTTGTTGACCGGCAATTGAAGGGTGCGGACTTCCTGGTCGTCAACAAGACTGACCTCGTGGGCCGGACGAGGCTGGCCTGGTTACGGCGAAAACTGGCCTGGAGCAACCCGCGGGCGCTTATAATGGACTGTGAGCAAGGTGCGGTGGACAGCGATCTGCTCTTCGGGGTGGCGGTTAAACGTCGCCGCGAGGCTGCTGCTGGCCCCGGCAAAAGCGAGAGCAGGGGCGACGCAGATGGCATATCTACCTTCAGCTGGAGCACAAAGCGCCCCCTGGACAGGCGTTCTTTCGAGAAAGTCCTGGCCCGTCTGCCGGGCGCTGTGTACCGTGCCAAGGGGCTCGTCAGGTTTTTTGGGCACGAATGGGCGTGCCTCTTTAATTTTACGTGTGGGCGAACGGAGCTTAACTGGTTACAATTAGGGGAGGCGGTCGCGTCTACCGAGGCCGTGTTCATAGGCAGGATAGATGAGCGCCTGAAATCAAAGCTGGCCGCGAGGCTGGATCGCTGCATACACCGGGAGTCTGAGTAGTCGTGGAAAGCACAGTCGAAGAAGAAACAGGCATCGAAAGCGAGGCTGGCGAAAAAACGGTCCAGTCCGGTCTTGAGGACGCCCTGCTCAAATCGGGCAAGGTCAGCCCCGAAGAACTCCGCAACGTAAGGCGCGTGTCGCTGGAGAAGGGCGAGCGTATTGAGCGTATGCTGGTGGACCTGGGTTTCCTGTCGGAGGAAGACCTGCTCCCCATACTCTCGGCTTACCACGGAGTAGAGCTGGTCGAAGCCGACGCGATTCCCGACCCTCCTGCCGAAGTCCCGGGTGTGTCGCTCGAATTTATGCGAGGTGCCCGTATCCTTCCCATGCGCATCGAGAATGGTAGCCTTACCCTGGCCATGGCCGATACCGGGGACAGGGCGGTGGTCGAAGCTGTTCAACAGGTGAGCGGCTTGCGGGTGAACCCGGTGCTGGTCCGGCCGCGCGACCTGCAGGAAAAGTTCAACACCATGTTCGGCACTCTCGAGAGCACCGACACGGAAGGAGAGGGGGTCGAGTTTCTTAACGAGGACGAGGAGTCGGTTGAGCACTTGCGCGACATGGCCAGCGAAGCTCCGGTCATCAGGCTGGTCAACCAGGTGCTGTCGCGCGCGGTCGAACAACGCGCGTCGGATATTCACGTTGAGCCCTTCGAGAACGAGCTGCGTATAAGGTACCGCGTGGACGGGGTGCTGCACGACATAGATTCGCCGCCGCGCAGCCAGGCGGCTGCCATAATCTCGAGGATCAAGCTCATGGCGAAACTGAACATCGCCGAGCGTCGCTTGCCCCAGGATGGTCGTATCAAGCTGCGGCTGGTCGGCCGTGAGATCGACCTCAGGGTGTCGAGCCTGCCTACGCTTTACGGCGAGAGCGTGGTCATGAGGATCCTGGACCGCTCCAGTATATCGGTGGACCTCACGGGCCTCGGGCTGCCCCAGGCGACGCTGGATGAATTTACGGGGATGATCATCCAACCGCACGGGCTCGTGCTGGTGACCGGGCCCACCGGCTCCGGTAAGACGACCACGTTGTACGCAGCCCTGGACAAGATCAATTCGTCGGAAAAGAAGATCATAACTATCGAGGACCCGGTCGAATACCAGCTTGCCGGCGTTAACCAGATACACGTGAAGTCGCAGATCGGCCTGACTTTCGCTAGCGGTTTGCGTTCTATTGTCCGCCAGGACCCCGACGTGATCATGGTCGGTGAGATTCGCGACGCCGAGACCGCCGAGATCGCCATACAGGCTGCCCTCACCGGTCACCTGGTGTTTTCTACCCTGCACACCAACGACGCTGCGGGAGCCATTTCGCGGTTGCTGGAGATGGGAGTGGAGGACTACCTGCTGGCCTCTTCGTTGATTGGGGTGATGGCCCAGCGCCTGGTGCGGAGATTGTGTCCGGACTGCAAGCAACCGGTCAAGGCCGGCTCGGAACTGGCCGGTGAGTTGGCCGAGGTGGAAGACTCGGCGTCCTCGGTTTATGACTCCGGTGGTTGCCCCGCGTGCTCGGGGACAGGTTTTCGTGGCCGATGCGGTATCTACGAACTACTACAGGTGGACGACTCGACGCGCGCGCAGATACTGTCGCGCGCTTCGGCGAGCGAGATCAAGAACAAGGCTGTCGAGTCGGGCATGAGGTCGCTGAGGGACGACGGCTGGCGGACGGTCAAGAACGGGGTCACCAGCGTGGCCGAGGTCCTGAGGGTTACGCAGGACGAAGGTCCGACGGCCTGAACAGCGGCGATACCGTTACCAGCGTTCCGCTTGTCAACTGCGTTGCTATCGTGCCGGCCTGGCGCAATGCCGGCACCATTGTTTCTACACTGCGCTCGTTGCTCGTCCAGCAACCACTATCACCTCGACGGGTGATAGTCGTTGTTTCACCTGGAGACGACACCGCTTGCAGGGCACGATCGATCGCGGGAGTCGAAGTGGTCGAAGTGGCCGAGCGCTTGCTCGCCGGTACTGCTCGCAATCTCGGCAGGGGAATGGCTGGCGATGTAGATCAACTGCTGTTCGTAGACGCTGACTGCACTCTCGAGAGCGGCGCTTTGTGCGAGTTGCAAATCGCCATGCAGGGGCAAGACCTCGTGGCGGCTGGTGCTGGCATCGACAGGGATAATCATGGCCTGGTGAGCTGGTTGCGCCACAGCCTGGAGTTCAAGGAGCTTGACCGTGGTGCCCCGGTGAGCGAGTGCGGGCCGCTCGCCTCCGCGGCTCTGTTGTGTCGGGCCGAAGCCTTCGACCGGGCAGGGGGGTTTCCAGACGCCTGGCCGGGCGAGGACACGGCTTTGTTGCATTCACTGCGAGCCACGGGTGGCCGTGCTCGCCTGGTACCCAGCGCGCGGGCCCGCCATCGTCACCCGGCGGGCCTGGCCCGTGCGCTGCGGCACCAGTGGCTGCTCGGCGCCGGCTCGGCGCGCGCGAGACTTTCGGCTGATATGCCGGGCAGCCGTTTTGCCCGCAATCCGCTGCTGGGCCTGTTGCTGTTCCCCGGCAGGGTCGGCCGGGGCCTGGTCTGGTTCCTGCGCTACCGCCGATCTGAATTGCCGCTTTTTCTTATAGCCGGTCCGCTGTACATATGTGGGGTTGCCGTCTGGACCATCGGTTTCGTCGCCACATCGTGGCGCGAGTCGCCTGGCCGGGGCGGACGGGTTTTCTTCGACGGTGTCGACAGCGGCCGAACCAGCAAATAACCAGTACGCGCGCGTGGCGGGCATGCCACGGGTCACAGTTGTGGTCGTGCATCACAACACTCCCGATTACCTGCATAGCTGCCTGCGCCGAGTCGATGAGGCGCTGGGCGATCTCGCCTGCGAGGTGGTAGTCGTTGACAACGGATCCCAGGGCAACGGCCGTCCGGGTATTCGATCCGGCGGGCGCCTGCGCGTGATATCCAATCGAGAGAACCGGGGTTTTGCTGCGGCAGCGAACCAGGGTGCCTTTGCTGCCGCCGGAGAATACCTGCTGTTTCTCAACAGCGAGGTAAAACTCACACCCCGCAGCGTGCCAGCACTGCTGGCCGTACTCGAGCGCAATCCCGGGCTGGCCGCGGTCGCGCCGCTGGCCATCGGTCTCGAAGGCCGACCCAGGTTTCCGGGCATGAAGTTTCTCAACCCGTGGAACCACGCAGCGTCGCTCATCGGCCTCGGTGGCGTAGCTGTGTTGTCCAGGGAGTGCCAGGCCCAGGGAGGTCATTTGACCGAGGTCGACTGGATCAGTGCTTCAACCATGTTGATGCGGCGCAGGGCCTTCGAGGGGGCCTGTGGTTTTGATGAACACTATTTCTTCTACGAAGAAGACGAAGACCTGTGCTGGCGCTTGGCCAGGCAGGGGCACAGGGTAGCTGTATGGGGTGGCACCAGGGTATTTGATCCGGGCGGCGTCAGTACCGCGCTGAGCGGCGACTGGCCGGTTGCCGAGTTCTACCTGGGCCAGCTGCGTTTCGTGCGTCGTCGCTGGGGCAGGATCGGTTTGCTCGGCTATCGCGGTTGCATGGCGTTTGTACTGTTGGCCAAGCTTCTGCTGCGCTGGGTTATGCCGAGACGGAGCTGGCGCAAGGGTGCCAGCATGGGCCGCGGCCAGTTAGCGCTTGCCCTTCGCACGGTGATAGCCCGGTCACATGTATCAGCGCAGCCGGGAGAGGCAGCGCGCGCCCCACGGTGAGAGTTTCACCGGCGTATAGCGCTCCCATGCTACGCGGGACATCGTTAGCCCGCCTGGCTCGCTTTAGTGACTGCTTGTGGTTGCTGGCCGCGAGAGCGCTTTCTGTTCGTTATCGCCGCTCGGTACTCGGCTTTGCCTGGACCCTTTTCTACCCGCTGGGGACGATGGTGATTCTCAGCCTGGTTTTTTCACAAGTGTTCGCCGGCGTGGACCACTACGCGTTTTACGTAATAACCGGGGTCCTGCCCTGGGGTTTTTTTTCGCTGGCCTGCATACAGGCCGCCGACAGTCTCCTGGCCGCCTCGCCGGTGCTGCGTAAAGTCTACGTACCTACGGTGGTGTTTCCCGCCTCGGTGGTGGCGGCCAATTTCGTTAATCTGCTGCTGTCTCTGTTGGTGCTGCCGCTGGTGGCCCTGGCGACGGGCGCACAGGCGCTCCCGTCTTTCTGGCTGCTGGCGCTGGCTCTTGGCTGCCTGCTGGCCTTCACGGGTGGGGTGTCGTTGCTGCTGGCGGCGGTGAACCTGTTCTTTCAGGACGTTCGATACTTTTTTGAGGGTATCCTGCTGCTCTGGTTCTACGCAACGCCCATTGTTTACCCGGTATCTGTGTTGCCCGAACACTTGTCGTGGTTGCCGGCCATCAACCCCTTCGCCTGGATACTGCTGCTCATGCGCGGAGCGCTTTACGGTTCTGTTGTTCCCGCCGGCGCGCCGCTGTTGTGCGTGGCGTTTTCGTTCTCGGTGCTCGCCATCGGTTGGCTGTTGTTTCACAGGCTTGAGAGGCGGTTTTACGCGTGGCTCTAGTGGCTACAGTGGCCCCCGCGAAGACGGGGCAGCGCGGTATCGTGGAGGTTGAAGAACTGGGGGTACGCCTGCGCTCCGAAACACACCGCGTGCGGTCCCTGCGCGAGTACCTGCTCCTCGGGCGCCGACACGTGGGCCGCGTGAGCTGGTTCGAAGCCTTGTCGGGTATAACAGTTTCCCTGCGGGCGGGAGAGCTGCTCGGGGTCGTGGGCGACAATGGTGCCGGCAAAACGACTTTTCTGCGCGTGCTCGCGGGGATAGTTCCGCCCAGCGAAGGCCGTGTATCGGTGGCTGGTGCCATAGCTCCGCTGGTAGAAATGGGGGCGGGCTTCGACCTTGAACTCACGGGGCGCGAGAACGTCTTTCTCTATGGCGCCATGCTCGGTCTCGACCGCCGCCGGGTCGCCGGACTGTTCGACGCCATGGTCGATTTTGCCGGGCTCCAGGATTCGATGGATACGGCGGTCAAAAACTATTCTTCGGGCATGGTAGCGCGTCTAGGCTTCTCCGTGGCCACCGCCGTGCCTCCGGCGCTGCTGCTCGTCGACGAAGCGCTGGCCGTTGGAGACGCTAACTTCAGGCTGCGCTGCAGCGATCGCATCGACCGCCTGCGCGAGCAGGGTACGGCCGTGGTGCTGGTGAGCCACGATCTCGAACTGGTAAGGGCGCAGGCCGACACCGCTCTCTGGCTGCACGAGGGCAGGGTGGCGGCGGTTGGCGATGTGGGCGCGGTGCTCGCAGCATACGAAGTTCAGCTCCAGCGGGGCGGCGGGGAAGTGGCCGCGTGAGCGCGGTCCAAGAGACCGGCGTTGGTTTCACCGGAGCTGATGTTGCGGTGATCGTGGTGGCCTACCGTGCCGGTACGTACCTGTTCGATTGCGTGCAGGCGCTAAAGGCCGAAACGGATCCGTCAGCGGAAATTGTACTCGTGGACAACGGCGGCCTGGCCGACGAAGTTGAAGAAGTCGCGGCGCGTTTCTCTCCTGTCACTGTGCTGAAAAGTGGCCGCAACCTTGGTTTTGCGGGTGGAGTAAACCTGGGAATGCGATGGCTGCTCGGCAGGGACGGGCGCGGGCCCCGGGTCGTGGCGTTGGTCAACCAGGACTGCGTGGTAAGGCCGGGCTGGCTGGCCCCACTTGTTGCGGCGCTGTTGGAGCCCGGAAAGCGAGTGGCCGTGGCGGGCGCGACGCTGTTCGACGCCCGGGGGCTGCTGATTCAACACGCCGGCGGAGTGGTCCACGTCAACGGACTCACTGATCACATGGGCCGCGGTCGCGGCGCCAACGAAGCTGGCAAGCTCCAAGCGCGGGACGTTGACTACGTCACCGGGGCACTGTGTGCCCTCAGCGTGGATGCATGGTCGCAGCTGGGGCCGATGGACGAGGGCTATCACCCTGTTTATTTCGAAGAGGTCGACTACTGCGTGCGTGCTCGTGAGCAGGGTTACCGGGTGGTCTACGTGCCTGCGAGCGAGGGGCTGCATGAAGAGGCTGCCAGTTCAGGCGCCGGCAGCCGTTTGTATCTCGACCGTTATCATCGTGGGCGAGTCAGGTTTGCGTTTCTTCACCTGCTGGGCAGAGGGCGGCGGCTTGGTTTCATAGCCGCGGAGCTCAAGTGGCTGGCCTCGCTGCGCAGTCGCGAACAACTGCTGTCTGCACTGGGAGCCTGGCTGGCCTGCCTGCGCGGCGATGTATCCGCCGGTCGGCAGAAGGCCGCTGCAGGGACGCCTTCGCATATGCTTACTGCCGCCGTCCGGCCGGGTTTCAAGGGTCCCGGGAGGCACGGCCGATGAGCAGGATCTGCCTCGTGGGCGTAGGCCTGCCCTCGCTGATGGCTGGTAGTTCTCACTGCGGCCCGGGTTTGCGCAGCGGGCACTTTGCCGGGGCGCTGGCAGAGGCCGGCCACGAACTGCTGCTTCTGTATCTCGACCACGCGGCCGTGCCCGGGGCTTCACTTGCAGACGCCAATACGATCGCACCGGGCGTGCTTGCACTGGCGGCCCCTGAGCCCGATTTCGCGGCGGGTTCCCTCGCTACTGTGGCTCGAGACTTCGGGGCCAGCGCAGTGGTTGGATGCACGGCTTACGGCAGCTCGCTGGCCCTGCGCCTGGAGCTGGGATTGCCTGCCTGGGCAGACCTGATGGGAGACCTGATGGCCGAAGCCCAGGCCAAGGCCGCGTTGCTTGGTGACGATAGTTGCCTGCTTCACTTCTGGAGCCTGCTGGGGCCGGTTCTGGCCGGGGCCGACAGGTTCTCGGCTGTTTCGCAGGCCCAGGCTGACGCGCTGGTCGGCCAGCTGGGTTTGGCGGGGAGGCTGTCTTCTGCCACTGCTGGTGAACGGCTGGTAGAAGTCATTCGCTGCGCGGCAGTGCCTCCGGAAGAGCGCAGCGACGAAGCCGATAGCGGAATTCTGAGCGAGCTGCCCGACGACGCCTTCGTGGCGGCTTGGGCTGGCAGCTTCAATACCTGGTGTGACGTAGACCTGCTGTTTGACGGCGTTGATTCGGCCATGGCCGAGAACACTTCGCTGCACCTGCTCGTAACGGGCGGCGAGGTGGAAGGCCACGACAGTGTAACCTGGCGGCATTTTCTTGACCTCGTCGAGGGCAGTGGACGGCGCGACAGATACCACCTGCTCGGCCGGGTCGAAGACTCGGTTCTCGCCGAGGTCTACCGGCGGTCCGACGTTGGGCTGGTCGTCGAAAAAGATCTCTACGAGCGGCAACTGGGAGCAGAAAACAGGGTAGTGCAGTGGATGGCCCACGGCGTGCCGGTGTTGACGACCTATCGTAGCCAAGCTGGCCGCGACCTGGTGCAGCGGGGACTGTCCTTTGCCATCACCGGGCGCAGCGCCGAGGGCCTGGCCGAGTCGTTGCTGGCGTTGGTCGATGATCCTGCGCGCCTGGCGGCTGCTTCGTTGGCCTGTACCCGCGAGGCGCGCGAGGCCTGGACGGTGTCGGCCGTTGCGGCGCCGTTACTGGCCTGGTGTGCGAGCCCAGTGAGGGCGGGCGACTCTGGCGCCGAACCGGTGTTACAGGTGGGCTTGTTTTCCGAGCCGGCTGCCATCGTGCACCTGTTCGAAAGCTATCTCGCCTCGCTGGGGCCGGCCCAGATCGCTTACCGCGCGCCGCGCTGGCTGTTGAGACGCCTGCTGGGGAGTGTTTCGTCCGCGGGCAGAGGCAACGACAAGCTCAACGGCCGCCGCGCCGACGAAGCTCGTGACAGGGCTGTTGAGAAGATAGCCGGGGCCACCTAGTATCTGCCGCCGTGGGTGTCCGGGTGCTCGTAATTGGTTTGGACGGGGTTCCCTGGGACCTCGTCAGCCGCTGGGCAGAGCAGGGAATCATGCCCAATCTCGCGCGGCTCATCCGTGAGGGAACGGCCGGGCCGCTGGATTCGACCATGCCGCCGACCTCCGGGCCGTCGTGGACCACGTTTTCTACCGGCCGGAATCCCGGTAACACGGGCATCTACGATTTTCTCTACCGTCGCGCCGACGACTACGTGTTTCCGCCCGTCAACACGACCATGCGCAGCGGCAAAACCCTGTGGCGCATGCTCTCGGAAAGGGGCGACAGGGTTTGCGTGGTTAACCTGCCGGTGTCTTACCCGGTCGAAGAAGTGAACGGCGTAATGGTGAGCGGTTGGATGACTCCGTACTTTGCCCGCGATTACACCTGGCCCCGCGAGCTGGCCCGCGAGCTTGATGATGTGGTCGGTAACTACCGCATCTACCCTTCAGAGACCTGGTCGGCGGGCCGATCGAAGGCCTTCTTTCGCGCTTCGGACGAACTGCTCGAAATGCTCACCCGCAGCAACCTTCACTTGATGGAGCGCGAAGACTGGGACCTCTTCATGGGCGTCTACTTCGACACCGACAGGGTCCTTCACCAGGTCTACCATTTTCTCGACGAGGGGCACCCCTGGAGGGAAGGCCGCGAGGGCGATTGGTCAAAGCCCGTGCTGCGTTATTTTTCCCGGCTCGATGCCGACATCGGGCGGCTTGTGGACAAGGCGGGCGACAAGGCCAGGATCCTGGTCATGTCAGACCACGGCATGGGCCGGGCGTCGCGCTTCGTGGTGCTCAACAACCTTCTGCTCAAGCTGGGATTCATCCACCTTTCGGACGACATTGCCACCAGGTTCAAGGCCTTTGTTTTTCGGCGCGGGTTTACACTGCGCAACATACACAAGCTGGTCGACCGCCTGGGCCTCGCACGCCACGCCGAGTACAAGAACGTGTACTCCTTCGATGGACTGTTGAAACGGTTTTTTCTTTCGTTTCTCAACGTCGACTGGAGTCGTTCGCGTGCGTATTCTTTTGGCCGACACTACGGCTCCCTGTTCGTTAACCTCAAGGGGCGCGAGCCCCAGGGCTGCGTGGAGCCCGGAGCCGAGTACGAAAAATTACGCGACGAACTTGAACACGCATTGCTCGATTACGTCGATCCAGAGCTGGGACGCCCGTTGGTCAAGCGCTGCCTGCGACGCGAGGACGTTTATCACGGCGAGAGATTTGAAGAGGCTCCCGACCTTCTCCTGCTGCCCGAGGACCCGGCCGACATCTTTTTTGGGCTTTCCGATTTTGGCTCGAGCAGGGTCTGGGATCATACTTACCGCTACTCCGGGATGCACCGTGACCAGGGTCTGCTGGTGGCCCACGGGCCCGGCGTAGAGCGTGGGCAGGCATTCGCCGGCGGTGGGGTGGTGGACCTCGCGCCGACGCTCATGCACATGCTCGGCCGCCAGGTGCCGGGGGATCTCGACGGGCGCGTGCTCGAATCGCTGTTCACTCCCGACTGGCTTGCGGCCAACCCGCCGAACCTGGGCGGTGGCAGCTCGGCGCAGTCCCCCGACGGCGTGAAGCCCTTCAACGAAGACGAGGAAGAAGAGATCATGGACCGACTGCGCGACCTCGGGTACATGAACTGAGGCGTGGCCAGACGCGCTACCAGTAAAGGGCTGCTGTTGCTGGCGTTGGCCGGGGCGTTGGGTTGGTGGCCGTTGTTGCCGCCCTGGTTTCTGCTCGTGCTGTTGCTGTGGCTGCCCGGGGCATCGGCCCTCGAAGCCCTGCGGGGGCTGGGTATGGCGGGGAACCGGGTCGCCGGTGACGCGCCGGAGTTGGCACTGCTGATGGCCGGGCCCGGCCGCTTGTGCTTGGAAGTGGCGCTGAGCTTGCTGCTGCTCGCCGCAGGCAGCCTGCCGCTTCCCCTGCTGGGCTTGTCCTGGCAGCTCTCCCCGTTGTTGCTGGCGGCGTTGTTGCTGCCGGTTTCAATTGGCGGGCTGCTACGCGGTCGCGGGGCGTGGCCGGAGTTGGGTGTCGGTGAGCGCGCGGCCATGCGCCGTGCTTGGCTGGCCGCCGTGCTGGCCGTGCTGGCGCTGTTGCCCGTCGTGCTGGCTCACGCCGGCGCCACGGTAGACGACTGGTGGGATATAGCTCGCCTGCAGTTGTGGTTGTCGGGCGCGGGGGGCTTTGCCGAGCCGTTTTTTGATTCGGGTTTTGTCCACCCCAGATTCAGCTGGAACGCGTGGCTGGCCGTGCAGGCGCTGGTAGCCGGCGTGACCGGCGGCGACCCGGTCGCGCTTCAGGCCGGCCCGCTGGCGGTCTGCTGTTGCGTCATGGTGGTTTCGGGCGTGGCCTGCCTCGCCACTGCCCTGTTCGGCAGGCGTGTTGAATTGCCATTGGCCTTGCTGCTTGTGCCGGTGTGGCTCTACGGAACCGAGGCGCTGCCGTTTTTCAAGCGCTTGTACCAGGACAAGTTCGTGGCCGGCCTGACGCTTGCTCCGGCTACCTTGGCGCTGAGTTGGATATACCTGCGCCGACCCTCGAGCCTGGCGGCGCTGCTTTTGTTTGCCTGCGCTTTGGCGACGGCCTGTGTACACGGACTTGTCTATGCCGTGACCTGCCTTGGGGTGCTGGTGCTGATGGTGGCGTCGTGGAGCAACGGCGGCAGCCGATCGGTGGTGGCGTGTCTGCCCGCCCTGGTCTTGGCCCTGGGCCTGCCCTTGATCTTTCCGCTGTGGCAGGGCTTATCGCTGGGGCCCGTGTTCAAGGCGCAGGGAATCTCGATGCTGGCCCCGGACAACCCGGTGGTGGCTGCCCACGCGAGACTCGGCCGCCTGTTGTGGATTGAAAGCGGCTGGGCGGTGGTGAACCCGGCGGCTGTTTTCGGTCCACCGGCCCTGCTTGCGCTGCCTGGGCTGTGGTTGGCCTGGCGGCGAAAACACCAGCCTGCCTTCGCGGCCTTGCTGGCTCTCTCCCTGCTGCCGGCGTTGCTGCTTTTCGTTCCCGGCCTGTCTGCCCTCGCCGGTAGAGCGCTTGTTCCGTGGATGTTGTATCGCGTGGGGTGGTTGGTGCCGGTCTGTCTGCTGGCGGCGCTGTTACCCGCGCAAATTCTCCGTTGGCCCGGCGGCGCGCGAGCGCGTGTGGCGGGGCTGGTCGCGGGGTCGGTGCTGCTGACGGCGTGCCGCGGAGTGCACTGCTCCCAAGCCCACGCCACGCCCTCCTCGGCGCACCACCCGTCGATC
>DUBO01000035.1 GCA_012960245.1 Candidatus Binatota bacterium
GACCCCCGGGTAACACAGCGCGTTACTGCTATGCCGCCGGGTCGCGCGGGATCCAGAGGTCAACCGTGGTGCCCGGCTGCGCGTCGGCTACGGTCAACTCGGCGCCCAGGGCGGCAGCCCGCGTGTGCATGTTGGCCAGTCCGCGACCCGCCGTGCCGCTGGCAGAACTGGCGCCGCCGACGCCATCGTCCGAGATGGCCACGTACACGCCCGCCGCACCGTCGGGGCCCACCCGCTCGCCGGTTTCAACGCGTATGACGCCGGCCCGCGCGTGGGCCACCACGTTGGCAATTGCCTCCTGGCAGATGCGCAGCACGTGCAGGAACCCGGCGGCGCCCAGCCGCTTGACCCCCGGCAGCTCCCCGACCCGCCAGTCAAAGCGCAGGCCCTGCCGCAGCAGCTGCGGCTCCAATCGCCCGCGCAGCGTGCCCAGCAGCGTGGGTATGTCGTCGACCGCGGGATCCATCGAGTCGATCACCAGCCGCATGTCGGTCAGCGCCCAGCGCAGCCCATCCGAAACAGGCCCGAGTGCGTGGCCCTCCTTTTCGAGGGTGACCAGGGCCGACACCAGCTGGCTGCCCACGCCGTCGTGCATCTCGCGCATGATTCGCTCGCGCTCGACGCCCACTACCCTCTCGTTCTCGAGCACGCGCAGGCGACGGTAGTTGCTCTCCAGCTCGGCGCGCTTGTCGTTGACCTGCTGCTCGAGATCCACGTTGGCCGCTGCAGCGAGACGGTAGGTCTGGGCAAAGCGCATCAACAGGGCGCCGGCAAAGCCCACGCAGGTCAGCGCACCCGCGAACTGCATGACCCTGCCCCCCGCGGCAGGACGCAGGCCGACCTGTACCGTGAAGTCGTAGCTCACCAGGGCCACCAGCAGCACCCCGGTGACCGCGTAAATCACCAGTTCGACGGTCGAAAGGCGGTGCCTGCTCACCCCTATCATCCACAGGCAGTAAGCCGACAGCGCGAGCGACCCGGCGTGGAATGCACTGGTCACGTCGAAGAACACGGCCGGCGGAACCAGCAGCGGCGTAACCGTGGCGGCCAGTCCAAACAGCAGCAGGGCGCGCTCCTGCCGCGGCCCGCTGCGGTCGACCAGGTGCGACACCGCGAACACGAAGAACACCGCAAACCAGTCGAGCGACGCGTGAATGAGGTGCTTCCAGGCCCAGAACGACAGCGGCGGAAACTGCAGGTGGTAGTTAAGACTGACCGACGTCCAGGCAAGAGCGACCAGGGCGAAGTAGCCGTACACCCGGTCTCGCACCCCGAAAAGGAAGATGACGCCGAACAACACGACCATGACTATGCCCGCGGTGGTGCTCACCTGCGCCGCTGTTACCTGCCTGCGGTAGCGCGCCCGGAACACCGGCCCCAGCTCGCGGTCGGGCCCCAGCAGCGGCGCGTCCAGGCCGGCGTTGAGCGACCCGCGGGTCTCCAGTCGTATGTCGATCGTGTTAAGCGGAGCCGACAACTCCGACGAAATCAGCGGAAAGTAGAGCGGGCGGTTCCAGTTGCGGGCGCCGGCTTGCACGCTCGAGCCGAGCACGCCAAGCGGCCTTCCGTTGACGAACACCGTCGCGTTGGAGTCCACCCGCGGCAGGTAAACCGCCCAACGCTGGCCGGCCCGGCTGACGGGACCCTGCAACTCGAAGCGGTACCAGCCCACCCCCGTTGTTCCCGGACGACTGGTGGCCCACTCGTCGGGCAGCGTAACGTCCTGCCCCAGCGGAAACTGCGCTGGGTCGGGGGGCAGCTCGTCGTCGGCGAGCACGAAGCGCGCGCTGTCGAAGATATGGGTACCCGACGCGGTGAAAGATGCCGTCGAAGACACCGCCGGCAGGCAGCAGGCCAGCAGCAGCGCCGCCACGCAGCAGGCGAGAAGCGCAGCTACGGTACCGCGCCTGGTCAATTTCCGCGCCATTGCCCCAGACCCTAGGGGCTGGCCACCCTGCTGGCAAGCAGCGCGAGCGCGCCACTATTCAAATTCGACCAGGCCCTTACGCGCCGCAGCGTATACCGCCTCGCTGCGCGAATGAACGTTGAGCTTCTTGTAGATGTGGCGCACGTGCGAGGTAACCGTGTGGCCCGAGATCTCAAGCTCCGAGGAGATTTCCATGAAGCTGAATCCACGGCTGATCATCGTCAGCACCTCCTGCTCGCGGTCGGTCAACAGCGAGTCTGCCACCAGACCGGGCGGGGGATCCTGCCCACCAGTCCGCGCGACCGAAGGCTGTTGAAATCTCAGCAAAAGATGACGCGCTATGGGAGCGCTGATGGGCGAACCACCCTCTACAAGCTGCCGCACCAACTCGCCTATCTCCTGCGACGATTCGTCCTTGAGCAGGTAGCCGGTGGCGCCAGCCTCTATGGCGCCCACCACGCTGCCCTCGTCGCCGAACACCGAGATCACCATTGCCTGGGTCTTGCTTTGCGCCCCGCACACCTCGCGTATGAGTTCAATGCCGCTGCCGTCGGGAAGGTCGAGGTCGGTGAGCAGAACATCGGGGCTGCAACGGTCGAGCACTCGACGCGCCTCCTCGCAACTGCCAGCCACTCCCGACAACTTGAGCCCAGGATGACAATCGATGGCGGCGGCTATGTGCCTGCGCATGGATTCCTGGTCTTCCACCAACACCACGGTAGCGACGGCAGGAGCGGTGGCGTCATCGTCGAGTGACGCAGTCGCAGAAGGGTCAGCAGTGCCTGGCGCGCGGCGCATGGCCCAAGGCTATCAATAAGTGGTGCTCTGTGTCCAACCACCCGCAACTATTATCACCCGGGCACACGACGCTTGAGCAAACTGCACCCGAACTCCATCGCGGCATAGCATAAACACGCTATTGACAGCCGCCGCGCCGATTACTTATAACTAGTAGGCGTGGTGGACAGTGTTCGTTCACCGGCGCCGCAGCGATACGGGTGAACGAGTTTCTGCGTCGTGGAACAACACGGGGGGGGAACACGATGTCGCTGAAAGCACTTTTACTCATGCAGATGGCCCACCTGGCCAGCCTGATCGCAGCCTTCCTACGCCGCGGCTAGGGCTGGCTCTTGAACCGAGCCGCCTGACAGGGAGGCGGCCAGGCCCGGCCAACCGGGGGGTCGCCCGAGTAACTTTGAGCGCCCCCGGGCGAAAAAGTACACGAAAAGGTCCCCAACTGCGCCTGATTGCTGAATAAGTGGCCCATGCTCCCGTCATAGAATTGATCGTGGAGCCGGAAGCTCGCCAATGCCTCGAGGGCCGAAAGGCCGGATGGGGCTGTAATCCCCCTGATCGGGGGTGAGCGAACAGCCGGTATGGCAACAGGCTCAGCAACATAACGAGAGAGCGATAATGACGGGAAACAGCATACTTGAATCAGACTGCCTTTTGCCCGACCAGTACATGGCCCTGGTGGGTGGGGGCGACAACCTCAGCGGCGAGCGCCGCCTGATGCTTGCCGTGCTCGAAGACGCCCTGGACCGCTACCGCCGCTTCGCACTGGCCCGCGATCCGCGCGGCCGCGCCGAGTACCAGCGCGCGCGCGAGTGGATAGACGACGACGAGCGCGAGTGGCTGTACTCCTTTGAGAACGTCTGCGAGGTAATGGGTTTTGACGCCACCTACCTGCGCGAGCGCCTCGCCCACGCCTACCCCAGCCGCCGCCTGAGCATAGGACGCGAGCCGCAACTGGTGCCGCTCGGTGACCTGCCCGAGTTCGAGGACGGCGTGGCCGACATCGCTGAGCCGCGCGAGGTCAGCGTCGACGAGTTTGACCAGGTAGCCTGATGGCTGCCTGCCCCGGGGGCGCGGTTGACGCGGCTCAGGCCGCGCCTGCTGCTTGCGCCTTCTGTGCGGCCAGCTTGTCTTCGTCTGCCACCAGCCCTCGCGACGCCAGCAGGAACAACACTATGGCCCCCAGGTTGGCCAGCAGGCACAGTTCTATTGCGTGGCCGAGATCACCGCTTGCCTCGCTCATCCGTCCAACGGTGTAAGGGCCCATGGCCAGGCCTATGAAGGTGAGCATCAACAGGTACACGGCCGAGGCCACCGCCCGCATGCGCGGCAACACGAGGTCCTGCACCGTGGAAACCGCAGCTCCCAGCCACAATCCATTGGCCGTCCCCGCGCCCACGTACAGAGCGTAGGCCATGGTGAGCGAGTCGGTCCGCACCATGGCCACAACGAAGGGCAGCGGCAGCAGCGCCGCCACCACCGCAAAGTACAATCGGCCCTCGGGTTTACGCGCACGCCACCAGTCGGCGGCAAAGCCCCCGAAGGTGGCACCCGCCCAGCCCCCCACGGCGGCAATAAGTCCCAGCGTCTTGCCAGCCTCGCCCGCCGACAGGTCAAAGTTCCGCAGGAACCACGGCACCACCCAGAACCCCGCGCCGTAGCTACCGAACGACAGCAACGAAAATCCGAGCACGGCCGTGCGCAGGGAACGCGCGCGAAAAATCGTGGAAAAAGTCACCGGGTCGCCCAGCGCAAGGTTCTGCACCCAGCAGGCCGACGCGTACACGCCCACCCCCAGCGCCACCCACTGTACCGGGTCGCCCAGCCACAGCGTGAGCAGCCAGGCCGCCATGGCCAGGCCCGCGGCGGTGGCGGCGTTGCCCGCGAGCATGGCGCGCGAAGCCCCCGCCCGCGCCAGGGTCAGCACGGCAAAAGGCGGCAGCACCTTGGCCAACTCGTTGAGCAGCACGCGGCCAGGGCGCTCTTCTTCGCCGGCGAGTTCTGCGGCCGCGGCTTGAACGGCCGCAGGGCCGTCGCCCGCGCCCCTGCGCGGCTCTCTCAGCGTACGTACCCAGGCCGCCAGCAGCAGGCCGGGCATGCCCACCACCATGAACGCCGCCTGCCAGCCGGCCAAGCCCAGCGGCGCGTTGCCATCGGGCCAGGCCTGGTTCCAGTTGTCGACCACCGTGCCGCCCACGTACAGTCCCAGGCCCACACCTATGTAGAGGCCGCTTGAGTAGATGGCCATGACCGTGGCCCGACGCTCGGGCGGAAACCAGTCCGATAACAGCGAATATGCCGACGGTGACGCGCTGGCCTCGCCCACGCCCACGCCTATGCGGGCGCCGGCCAGCTGGGCAAAGTTACCGGCCAAGCCCGAGGCAGCCGTCATCAAGCTCCAGGTCGCCAGCCCCAGCGATATAACGGTGCGGCGAACCCACACGTCGGCCAGTCGTCCCAGCGGAATGCCGAACACCGCGTAGAAGACCGCGAAGGCGGTGCCGTAGAGAAAACCAATCTGCGAGTCGCCCAACCCGAGGTCAGCCTTGATGTCTTCGGCGAGGATGGCCAGCACCTGCCGGTCAAGAAAATTAAAAACGTACACCAGCACGAGCACGCCCAGCACGTAGCAGGCGTAGGGACCGCCCGGACGGTCTCTGTCGTTACCCGAGTGATCGTTGCCGGGGTGATGTTTATGCGGCGGCTTTATTACGTGGATCCTGCACAGTTGGGGGCGGTACTACAGCTGCGGCGTGGTGCGGTGGGCGCGCGACGCATACAATGCACGGGTGCCAGCCTCACGCCAATCCTACCCCTTGTTTATCGCCGGCGCGGCAAGCTGGTTTACCGCCTGGGGAATGCAATCGGTGCTGCTGTCGTGGCTGGTGGTTGGCGAGCTGGGTGCCGACGCGGCGGTGCTCGGGCTGGTGCAATCGGTAGCCATGCTGCCCTCGCTGCTGCTGTTGCTGCCTGGGGGAGTGCTGGCCGACCGGCACGACCGGCGCCGGCTGCTGTGGATGTCACACACGGGTGCGAGCCTGGTGGTGGCCGCCCTGGCCGTGGTGGTGGCCCTGGGCAAGCTCTCGCTGGCGGCGGTGTTCGTGTTTGCCGCCTGCATGGGAGTGGCCGTGGCCTTCGTGCTGCCGTCGCGCGATGCGCTGCTCAACGACGTATCGGGCGGCGACCTCATGCGCGCGGTGACCGGGCTGACGCTCACGCAGTGGAGTGGCCACGCACTGGGCGCGGCCGCCGGTGGGCTGGCGCGCTGGATGGGAACCGCCAACGCGCTCGCGCTGCAGTCGGCCGTACTGCTGCTGGGCGTGCTGCCGCTGCTGCGCTTGCCCGGCAGCGGGAACGATGGGCGCGAGAGAGACGACAGCGCGTCGGCGTCGGACGACGGCTCTGCCACGAGCGCCCTCGCCGAAATACGCGAGGGCTTACGCGAGGTTTACAATTCGCCGACGCTGCTGAGCGTGCTCGCACTGACTACCAGCGTGGGCGTTTTTTTCATCGGCCCTTATATCGTCGCCTTCCCCCTGCTGGTGCGCGACTACTACGGCGGCGACGTGGCCCAGCTGGCCCTGCTCACAATGTGTTTTCCGCTGGGCACCATCGCCGGCTCGCTCTTGCTGCTGGCCAGGGGAGGCATACGTCGCAAGGGGCTGGCGCTGGTGTGTGCGCTCGCTACGGGCACCGTCTTCCTGGCGCTCATTTCGCTGGGGTTGCCCTTCGAGCTGATGCTGGTGGTGGTGGCGGCCTGGGGCCTGGGCGCTGCCGTCAACATCAACTGCAGCCGCACGATATTCCAGCAGGGAGCGCCGCCAACCCACCGGGCCCGCGTGCTGTCGGTCTACTCCATGGGATTCATGGGGTCGACACCGCTGGGCACCCTGCTCTGCGGCCTGCTCGCAGAGCAATGGGGGCCGCTGGCCGCCTGCGGCATTCTGAGCGCCTCGATGGCGGTGGCCATAGCGGTCGTTGTTACCTTTACCCCCATCCTGCGCATCCGCTGACAGGGCGTGGGCGACCCGTGATCTATGGCCGGGGGCGCGGGCAAAGCCATATCTATGGACAGAAAGGCCGCGGTGTGCGACTTTTGACCGGAGCCAATGCCGCCCGCTGCGACCCGCTCCCCAGCTGCCGCGATGAGAACATTACCCGCGCGTTCGTACTTGTTTCAGGCCCGGATACTCGCCGTCCTCCTGTTGACTGCGCTGCTTCTCCAGGTCGTGACCGAGAACACCGCCCGGGCCCAGTCCTGCCCGGCCGCGGTAACGGCAAACTACTTTGAGCGCTACGTCAACGTTATGGGTGTGCACCTGTTCGCCACACCATCGGTGAGCGATGCCAAGCTCGAACACGCGGCCGCTGTTATGGCTCAGTATCTCGACAACGATGAAGACGGCGTAGCCGACGAAGCCGCGATGCTGGCCGCGATGGTTGCCGCCGACGCATCCATCTTCATGTTCGCCAACGAGAACGACGCCAACTCGGCCACCAACGACGACGCGCTCATGGACTCGCTCACCTTCCAGGACCTCTACGCGTCCGAAACCGTGATCGGCTATCCCGGCTCGACCAACCAGTTCGATTTCGCGCTCGAAGAAGTCCTGCACCTGGTCACCTCGATCGGCTGGGCCAGCGCCTACCCGTCGGTGTTCGGCGAGCACGCGGGCTCCACCCTGGCGCTGGCCATGGACACCGCCCGCGGCGGTCACTTTGAAGAAAGCAGCAACGATGACTGCGACGGTGGCAGCCAGTGCGCGCTACCGCCCGGCGGCAACTACCCGGCCGGCGCGTGGTACACCTACGACGACCCCACCTGCGACTACAGCTGCATGGCGACCGAGTACATCTACTGGGCGTTAACCTCGCTGCTCGGCGGCCAGCAGGCGTCCGGACGCCCCGGCGATATAGTGGCCGAGTGGCAACTGGCCACGCCCGCGCAGGTGCAGGCCAACGACACCGCCATCACCAATCTCCTTACCGCCCAGGGCTACGCGCTGCCCACCGTGCTGCCCGACGGCAGCTACGCGCCGGGCGTAGGGCCGGCCATCGACAACCCCTGCGGCACTCCCGGCGGAGGCCCGGGGCCCGGCGGAGGCGGCGACTCGGCTGGCTGCGCAAAAAAACTCCGCAAGCTGATGACGAAGTACGTCGGCTCGACCGTCAAGACCCTGGGCAAGTGCGTGGACGGCGTCAACCGCGGTAAAACGATCGGGCCCTGCCCTGACAGCAGGACACAGGACAAGCTCGACCGCGCCGCCGGCAAGCTGTCGGCCGACCGCATCAACGCGGCCTGCGCGCCCGAAGACCTAGCGGCGGTTGGGCTTGCCGGCGATTGCGCCAGCGCGACAACCGCGGGTCAAACCGCCGCGTGCCTGCTCACCGCCGGTGACACGGCCACCGACACTATGCTGGACCTTGAGTTCGCAGACGCCACGGCCAGCAGCGAGATGGCCGACCAAGCGCTGGCCCGTTGCCAGCAGGGCCTGGCCAGGGCCGGGGCAAAGTACGGCTCGGGTCGCGCCAGGACCCTGGCCAAGTGTCTCGCCCAGCGCGACAACGGAAAGGTCGACTCCTGCCCTGACTCAAAGGCGACGAGTAAACTAGCCAAGCTGCTGGCGAAGCTCGAAAGCGGCGTGGACAAGAAGTGTAGCAACGCCCAGGCGGCCGCGCTGGCCGCCACCGCGGTTCCAGGTTGGAGCTGCGCAGCCTCGGCCACAACCGCCCAGCTGGCCGACTGCCAGTCGGTGGGTCACGACAGCGCCGTGGACACTCTCCTGGCTACCCTCCCCTGACAAGGCTCAATTTTCCCACTCCAGTCCCACGCCTATATAGTTGCCACCCATGTGGTAGACGCCGGGGATAATAAGCGCCTCGGACGCGTCGATATTCCTGTCGTCGGGCACCCCGTAGCCGAACGTGAAGTCCACGCGCAGATTCTCCAGGTACAGGCCCGCACCCATGCCGATCTTCCAGTCGCTCACATCCATGAGCAGGGGGCTTACCCCGCCGTCTGAAATAATGGGGTTGGCGTAACCCACGCCGCTGCGCAGCTCCCAACGCTCGCTCACGCGGTATGACCCGCCAAAAGCGTACCGCCACTCGTCGGTCCCGCCGGGCACGAAGGGCGCGTCGAGCTGTGGAGTTTCGGCGAAGTGGATTTTAGACCTGCCCATGGAGTCGGCGCCGGTCCAGCGTAGGGCTGAGTGCAGTACGGCCCGCTCTCCCAGCGACCAGCTCGAGCCCAGGTAGGCCTGTGCCGGCATGTGCAACTGCAGGTCCAGGTCCTGCCTACCCGACGGCGACGGCGCCGAGCCGTCCAACCAGATCATGCCCGGCGTTCGCAGGCCCACGGTGAGATCCCAGCCTTCACGCGGCTGCCAGGCAATGCTGCCGTTGGCCTGTATACCCGTGCCCCGCATGACGTAGCGCGTGGGGCCAAGCGGCGTAGGGTAATGCGCGCGCAGGTAGGCCAGCAGGGGGGTGATCGCGAAGCCCACCGACAGGTTGTCGCTTAAGCGACGGGCCACGGCCGGTCCCATGCTAAGGATGCTCGACTCGGCGTAGAATTTTTCAGGGCCGAAGCCGGGGATCGGATCAAAGTTATTGCTCGCGCCCACGCTGCCCGCCATTGCAAAGCCGTACGACCATGGGCCGTCACCGCCCAGGGCAAGTCCGTAGTCGGGCACCAGCGAGATGAAGTCAGACTTGTCGCTATAGCCAACGGCTGAGCTGTTGACCTCGGTGCTGCCCACACCCAGGGCAAAAGTAAACCCCTCGGTGCGGCGCTCGTAGTTGACCAGGGCCGCCGGGTTGACCGACACCGCATAGGCCGGCGAGACCGGCCGCGCAACGTTGGAGCCCATCATGCCGGCCTCGGCTGCGCCCACCCCGGGCGCGATCAGGTTGGACGCCAAAGCGCTCGCGGGCAACATCACGGCCAACAGTGGCGCCAACACCATGCAGGCGAACGTCATCAAACTACTCCCTCTCATGCCCTCTCCTTCGCACCGGTCCGCGCGGGCGCGCGGCAAAAGCTGTTTCTAGCCGCTTGTCGCGGCCACGCAAAGTCCAGGCCCCCTGCCTTTTTGACACGGGAAGGCGCGCAACCGAGGATTGGCTGATGCCTCAACTTGAGAAGACCGGTGCCGTGGCTTTCTGGAAAAAATACGACCGCAAGGCCGTGCTGCGCCAAGCGCAGATCGCTGACGAAATGGGCTACCACTCCTTCTGGTTACCCGAGGCCTGGGGCTACGAGATCTTCAGCCTGCTCACCGAGATCGCCACGCACACGAAGAACATCCAGCTCGGCACGGGCATAATCAACGTCTTCAGCCGCTCGGCAGCACTGGTGGCCATGCACGCGGCCACGCTCGACGAGATCTCCGAGGGGCGCTTCATACTGGGCCTGGGCACGTCGGGTAAAAAAGTCGTGGAGGGCTTCCACGGCGTCGACTACCGCAAGCCACTCACGCGACTGTCGCAGTACATCCGGGTCGTCAAGACCCTGCTCGCCGGCGAACGGCTGGACTCGGCCGGCGCCGACCTGTGGGAGTTTCGCCACTTCAAACTCGAGATGACGCCCGCCCGGGCCGACCTGCCAGTGTACTGCGCCTGCCTCAACGACAAGGCCATACGCATGGTGGGCGAACTCGCCGACGGCTGGATGCCCACCTTCTGGCCCTGGCAGCAGATCGGTCGCGGCCGTGAGCTGCTGGCCGAAGGCGCAGCGCGCTCAGGCCGGTCGGCCGACGACATCACCATTGCGCCCTTCACCACCGCCATGCCCATGCCCGATCGCAAGAGTGGACACGACATGGCGCGCGGACTCATCGCGTTCTACATCGGCGGCATGGGCGACTACTACCACGCCCTGCTCAGTCGCATGGGCTACGCCGATAACGCCGACCTGGTGCAGGACCTCTACGTGAAGGGCAAGCGCAAGGAAGCTGCTGCTGCCATAAGCGAAGAGCTGCTCGAAGCCCTGGTGATTGCCGGTGAGCCCGACCAGTGCCGCGAGCAACTCACCGCGTGGCGCGAGGCCGGCGTGCAGTTGCCCGTACTCACCCTGCCAAGCGGCGCGCCACCGGAAATAAGCGAAGCGCTGCTGCAACTCATGGCCCCTGCGTGAAACGAGCGGCCGCGCAGGCTGCGGCGCTCGCCCTCGTGCTGGGCGCGCTGTTTCTGCCCGGCTTGCTCCTGAACCTGGCGACGCCTGCCCCGGGTCTTGTCCTGCACCCCACGCCGCTTGCCATGCTGGCCACCGCGCTCACCGGCTGGGCCCTGCTGATCGCACCCGGCTGGTTGCTGGCGAGGGTCAGTGGCACGGGCCACGGCGGCCAGGCCATCGAGAAACCGGCGCTGTACTTCGTATGTTCACTGGCGTTGCTGGTACCGCCGGTGGCCCTGACGGTGTCGCGTGGACAGCCAGCGTCGGATTTTCTGCCACTGCTGGTGGCCGAGCTGCTGGCGCTGGCCGTTGCCGGTAGCTTAACGCGCCCGCGCGGCCGCGAACGCGCTACCCCCAGCGACAATCCACCGGGCAGGCTGTTGCCGCTGCTCGTTGCCGCCTGCGCGCTGGCCTGCACCTGGGCGTCGCTGGAAATGGTGACCATGGGTAGCGTGGACCGCTGGTGGTACCTGGCCTGGATACATTGGCTGGGCGAAGGCCGGGCGGCCGCCGGCGGCGATCCGTTGCTGGGCACCGCCACCGTACTGCCACGCTTCACCAGCGGCGCGTGGCTGCCCGCGCTCGCTGCCTGGGCCGAACTGGCGCGGGTTGATCCCGCCTGGTTGTACCACCGCGCGGTGCCACTGCTGGTAGTGCCGCTTTCGTTTTCGGCAGCCATGGTACTGGCACGATCGCTGTTCGGTCGCAGCCGTGCGGCCTGGCTCGCACTGCTGATCACCGCGTTGGGATGGATGACCGGCTGGCTGATCGCGCTGCTTGCACGCGCGCCCGAAGACAAGATCGTGGCCGCGGTGGTGGTGGCGCCGGTCGTTCTGGGCGCGTTCCTCACCCGTGCACGCGGCGGCTGGCGGCGTTGGCTGCTGGTCTACGCGCTCGGGCTGGTGGCCCTGGCTGCTACCCACGCGTTGGTCTACGCGCTGGTACTGATGGCCGTGGTGGCACTGGCGGCAGTGCTCGTAGCCGGAGGGCGTTGCCGCGGCCGCAACGCCGCGGTCATGCTCACGCTCGCGCTCGTCATTGCTGCGTGGCCAGCGCTGACCGGCCGCATGACGACCGCGCCACTGGCCCGACAGGACGCGCTGTCGGCTGACTCCACTCACCCGGTGGCCCGCGTGCACCTTGCGCGCGAGCGCTTGCTGCAACTGGGAAGCAGCAGTGCCACCAGCCCCGCCAGCGCGCCCGGCTACATTGTTAACCCACGCCTGTTGCTGCACCCGCTGGGGCTGCTGTCCCTGGCCTGCCTGCCGCTGTTGTGGCGGCGGCGACCCTACGAGCGCCACGTGCTGCTCACCCTCAGCGCCGTCGCGCTACTCGTGGCTTTCCTTCCACCGCTGCCCTGGTTACTGGGACTCGCGGTGACCCCGTGGATGGTGCACCGGGTGTTGTGGTTATTGCCCGCGGCTGCGCTGCTCGCCGTAGGCCTGGACGAAGCCAGTCGCCGACTGCGAGCAACCGCCTGGCTACCCGCACTGCTGGCGTTGGGCCTGGCCTTGCCGTTTGCCTCTTCACACCTGGCCGACTTTACCCGCGTACGCGCAGCCCACGCACTGCCCGATACGCCGTCTTTCAACGGGCTGATGACCGCGCTCGGCGGCCTGCCAGCCGACGCGCTGCTGCTGGCCGCACCCGAAATCTCGGAACGACTGGCAGCGCTGGGTGGCCCGCGCGTGCTGGCTGCCTCGGACAGGGCGACGCTGGTGTTCGCCGGCCACCGCCGCTCGGCCAACGCTCGCCTGGCGGCTCGGGCGCGGGCGGCCGCGGGGCTGTGGCGACCAGGCAACGGCGCGCCCACTCCCACGCACCTGCTCTACGACGGCAGCGGCCCGGCCGGTCGCTACTGCCAACGCGTGATCTACGAAAGCGACGACTACCAACTGTGCAGTTTTGCCGCCGCCGCCCCCGAACCCGGCATGGTCCTGGCCGTAACGACTGGTGGCGAGACAGGCCGGGCCGCCGACGGCTCACGCTTTGACTGCCGTCCAGGGCTCGAGCGACGAGGCGGCAGGTTGCTGTCTCCACGCCCCGGCCCCTGGTCGGCCCGCATGCCCGGCCTGCACTGTCGGGTGTCCCTGGCCGGAAGCCAACCCGCACCACGCCTGCAACTGGGCGCGCTCACCGGCAACACCCACGAAAGTTGGATAGTGTCCGTGCGTGGCCTCCTCAAGGACGAGCAGCGCTGGAACCTGCGCGGCGAAATCGCGGTTACAAACGAAACGAGATTAAAGCTCGACCTGCCGCGGGCCAGCGTAGATGAGCTCGAGCTCTCCATCGTCCCGACCATGCTGCCGTTTGTAAAACTCGACCACCTCCTGCTGAGCGCAGCCGACGCGCAGGAAAAAACCTCTCGATGACTTCCGAGTCGACAACAACGCCCACGCCTTCGGGACGTCGACGAAGCCTGCTGCAGGTGGTGGCTGTCTGGATCGCGGCGCTTGTCGCACCCCTGGTCGGTAGCGGCACGGCAGTGCTGACGGCGGTGCTGGCCGTGCTCGTTCTTCCCGGCGCTTTCTTGTTGCGCGCGATTGGCAGCAGATCGGCGGGCGACTACTCCCTTGCCGACGACCCGCTGGCGCGCCCGGCAATCGTCATCACCCTGTCGACCGCTCTTTGCGGGCTGAGCGTGCTGGCCTGCACTGCGGCGGCTCTGCCCATGCACGCGGCCCTGCTTACGCTAATGCTTGTTACCCTAGTGCTGGCGGCCCTTCCGTCGCGCGGCAGCGCCCGCCAGCAAGCTGCCAGCCAGGCAGCCGCAAGCCAGGAATCTGCCGGGCTGACAAGCAACGAGAAGCTGCTGTTGCTGCTGCTCGCGGCGTCGGTGCTGCTGCTGGCCGCGATGGCCGCGTCGGGTGCCAACATCGCGCGCGACCGCATGTGGTACATGGCGTTCATCACCCGCCTGGCCGACGGAAACGCCATGGGCATGGGGGAGCCCTTCTTCGGCAGCGGACTGGTACTGCCGCGCTTTGCCGGCAACGCCTGGATCTCAACGCTCGCCGCCTGGACCGGGCTGGCTCGAGTTCCCACGCCCCTGATCTTTGAGCAGGTGGCACCGGTGCTGCTCGCGCCCCTGTGCGCGTCGGCCGCTTACGCTCTGGGACGCGCCCTGTTCGGCAATCGCAGTGGCGGTATCGTGACCGCTCTCTGCACTGTCGCGGTGATGCTGGCGACACGCTACCCGTTTTTCTCGCCCGAACGCTACGCCCCCTTCGGTCGCCTGGCCGAAGACAAGACGGTGGCGCTACTCATCTTCGCACCGACTGCGTTCGCCTGGCTGCTCACCGTTCTGCGGCGTGGCATCGCCGACGCGCGCCAACTGTTGACCGCCGCCCTGCTGCTGGTGGCGGTGGCCCTGTCGCACGCAATCGTCTACCTGGCCTTGATAGCCTGGACGGCAGCTGCCCTGCTCACCGGCTTCGCCCAAGGTGGACAGGCGCGCACACGCACGGCCGTGGGCCTGCTGGTGTTGCTGCTCGCCCTGCCGCCTGCGTTTTCGGGACTGGCGGCCAGGCAGGGGCCGGCCGGGGGCCTGTCGGCGACGAGCATGGCCGAAACCGACCCGCTCGACCCGGTGGTAAGAGCCCACCTGCGCATGCAACGCACGGTACAGCTCCCCCTGGGCGGGCCGGTCACCAACCCGCGCCTGCTCGACGACCCCTTGTTGATACTGGCGCTGGCCGCCGGACTGGCGGCCTGCCTGCTCGACCGGCGCAAGGCCTGGGCACGCCTGCTGCTTGCGGCCTGCCTTGGGTCGCTGCTGCTCGCCTTCACGCCGTTTCTGTCGCCCTTGTTCGGGCGAGCGGTCGTACCCTGGATGGCCTACCGCGCCTTGTGGCTGTTGTTGCCCGGCCCACTTCTGGCCGCAGGCCTGCTCGAGCTGCCGCGCCTGATCGTTTTGCCGCGCATGAACACGAGCGGGCCCCTGCTGCTGCTCACCCTGCTGGTGCTCGCTTTCAGCCTGCCACGTTTTCCCTGGGCCCGCCTCTCCGCGGTCCAGGCCCACGCCGACACGCAGCTGCAACCCGACCGTGACACGCTCGAACTGCTCGACGAACTAGCGGCCCTGCCGCCCGACTCCGTGATCGCAACCGGGCCCGGCCTTTCCGAACTGGTACCGGCTTACGCGGGACGCTACGTGCTGGCCTTCTCCGACCGCGGAACGGTAGTCTTTTCGGGATCAAGAAAAACCGGCAACAGGCGACTACGCGCAGCGGCTGCCTTGTTGGGCCTGCGAGGCGGCAGCCGCGGCATGCGCAATCGCCTGGCTGCCACCTGGAAGGTGAGCCACGTGGTCACCGAAGGCCAACACTGCGATCGCAAGGGCGCGCCTTTGTTTTCGAACCAGCGCTACACACTTTGCGCCGAGCGCTACCACCACAAGGCCGACCATCAACTGGACCTGACCACCGCCGTGGCCTCGGCTTCGGGCTACGCGACTCCCGACTACGCGACTCCGGGCAGTGAACTCCGAGTGCTGGCCGGGCTGGGCCGCGGGCTATCCTGCGATCCGGTGCCCGAACTGCTGGACGGCGTTGCGCGCTGGCGGCGCGGCAGCCGATGGCAGGGCAGCCCCCTGTCGATTCGCTGCACGGCCGATTTTGAAACTCCGCGGGACCTTTCGCGGCTGCGCATAAGCGCGAGACTGCCGCGTGCCGGCGAGGCGCTGGTATACCGCGTGCTTATGCGCGGGCCGGGCCAGCGCTTGCGGAGGCACGGGGCCCTGGAGTTCAAGGGAAATCCACACGGCGAGATCCGCCTGCGAGCCCGCGCCGTCGACCGAGTCGAAATAACGCTCGCGCCGGCCTACCTGCCCTACTTGAACCTGGAGTCATTGGAGCTGATCGAACGCGGGCCGTAAAAGCGCCGGGCGATTGGGCCCCCGGTCAGCGGCAGCGCAGCCTGTCGCCCGAGGGGCTGTAGCGACAGCTTGAGCTGGAGGCGCTCCAGCACGTGGTCGCCGCTCCCTGGCCTAGCGAGACACGGGTTTCGAGAAAGCTTCCCGAGGTGGCCGAAAGGTCAACGTCTTGCGCCTTGGCCGTAAATCTCCATCCGCCGTCGCGCAGCCTGAAGCGCAGTGTCCGCAGGCCACCGAAAAGCTCTGGCTGCCTGGTCTTGAACTTCCACGAGCGGGCTTCACCCGTGCGTGGCGACCTGCGCCACAGCTCCGAGGCCTGCGCGGGATCAAGGGCGAGCGTGGTCAGCACGCCATCGGAGTCGACTAGTTCAAGCAACAGCAGCTTGGAAGCCGGCCCGTCTCCCCACTGCGTTTCGTCGACCACGAGATCGTTGATCATGACCTTGGGTGCCGACTGGTCACCGGCCGGCGCAAGCAGTTTTTTGAGCACCACCGTTCTCAGAACAGCATCCTGGGCGTCGGAGCTGTCCGGGCACAGGTCGCAGACGTTGCCCCTGCCGTCGCCATCACTGTCGGCCTGGTCGGCCGCGCTCTCGTGCGGGCAGTTGTCGCAGGCATCGCCCACAAGGTCAGCGTCGCTGTCGGCCTGGTCGGGGTCAAAGACCAGCGGGCAGAGATCCTGGTCGTCGGGTACACCGTCGCCGTCAACGTCGCACAGCGAGGGTTGCACCGTGTTCACGCAGGCGCCGGTGGGCGAGTCGCAGAAATCAACCGTACAGGTATCGCCATCAGAGCAGTCGAGCAGCGAGCCGCCCACGCACACACCGGCCACGCAGCTGTCCAGTGTTGTGCAGGCGTCACCGTCGTCGCAAGCCGCAGCGTTGGGTAGGGAAGTACAACCAGAACCCGGACTGCATGAATTATCGGTGCACGGGTTGCCGTCGTCGCAGTCGGGCAAGCCGCTGCCCACGCAAACGCCGGCCGCGCACTGGTCGGTCAGCGTGCAGGGCTCACCGTCGTCACAAGCGACCGCGTTGGCGGGGTTGAGGCAGGCGCCGCTTGCCGGGTCGCAGGAATCATTGGTGCAGGGGTTGCCATCTGAGCAATCCGCCGGGCTGCCGGGCAGGCAGGCTCCAGCCCCACACTGGTCGGCCAGGGTGCAGGGATCGCCGTCATCACAAGAGTCGGTGTTGTTGATTGAGCCGCAGCCCTGTCCCGGCGTGCAGAAGTCATTGGTGCACGTGTTGCCGTCATCGCAGGCGAGCAGGCCGCTGCCCAGGCAGGCGCCGGCCGTGCACTGGTCGGTCGGCGTGCAGGGGTCACCGTCATCGCAGGCGGCGGTGTTGGCCTGGTGCACGCAGGCTCCTGTCACTAGATCGCAGGAGCCGTCGGTACAGGCGTCACCGTCAACGCACTCGGCGTCGAACAGGCAACCGGGGTCGTCGATGACGGCCACGAATGCGTCGGTTCCGCCAGCGAGAGTGGGTTGCAAAGGGCCGGCGCTCATCGCCAGGTTGCTCGAAGCAGTGAAGCCAGCCACGTAGGCTCGTCCGCCGGCGTCGAGCGCCAGGCCGCGAATGATGTCGGCCCCCGCGCCGCCGAGAAAAGTCGTGTGCAGGCGGGCCGATCCGTCGGCCAGGTAACGCGCCACAAAACCGTCCTTCACCCCGCCGCCGTAAGTCGGCTGCAGCGCGCGCTCCAGCGGCAGGTCAGACGAACCCGTGGTGCCGGCCACCGTGACACGACCGTCCGTGTCGATGGCAACCGCTGCCGCCGTGTCCAGGCCACTGCCGCCGATATAGGTCGACCAGTCAAAAGCGTTCTCTGCACTGTTGATACAGGCAACAAAACCGTCGCCAGAACCCGCGTAGATCTGCTGCAGGGGATTAACCATGGCGAGCTGTCCCGACGGCGAGCTGATGTTGCCTGCCACGCAGGCACCTCCGCCAGCTCGCGCAGCCACCGAGTTGACAACTATGGCTCCGCCCGCGAGATAGCTGGA
>DUBO01000036.1 GCA_012960245.1 Candidatus Binatota bacterium
AGGTCCCAAGGGTTCGGCTGTTCGCCGATTAAAGTGGCACGCGAGCTGGGTTCAGAACGTCGTGAGACAGTTCGGTCCCTATCCGCTGTGGGCGTAGGATACTTGAAAGGAGCTGTCCCTAGTACGAGAGGACCGGGATGGACACACCTCTGGTGTTCCGGTTGTCACGCCAGTGGCATTGCCGGGTAGCTACGTGTGGACGGGATAACCGCTGAAAGCATATAAGCGGGAAGCCCCCCTTGAGATTAGGTATCCCTGGGCTTTAGAGCCCCTGAAGACCCCTCGTAGACGACGAGGTTGATAGGCCGGGTGTGGAAGCGCAGCAATGCGTGGAGCTAACCGGTACTAATCGGTCGTGAGGCTTGATCTTCTTTTTTTGTTGATCAGCCGCTGTAACGAGCAGTAAGCTCGCTTGATATAAAATGCGCTTTGTCGCGCTGTCTGTGTCGCGGATTGTCTCCGCGCCGGTCGTCTGATGACGACCCTGTCTCCAGGGATTCACCTCCCGAGGGACTTGGTCTTTGAGGAAACCGGCGCGGTAGTTTTCCGGTGGCTATAGCGGAGGGGTCTCACCCGTTTCCATCCCGAACACGGAAGTTAAGCCCTCCTGCGCCGATGGTACTGCACTGCGCGTGTGGGAGAGTAGGACGCTGCCGGAATTTACTTGAGGCCCGGGTGTCATCTTCGACGCCCGGGCCTTTTTGCGTCTAGCATTTCATTCCCGGCCACTTTAATTCTCTTGATGCCCACCCATTCGGGGGGGTATTGGGCGCGGTAAGTGAGTTTTCTCTTGACGAGAGCATGGCTGAATTTCTATAGTAGCCGGAGCAGTCTGCCTGCGGGCAGTTCGGCCAGGGGCCTGTTGGCCCGGGGAGAAAAGTCATGCCGTCAATAATTCGAATAGCTTGTGCCCTTTTGGTCTCGACTTCGGTCATCGCTTTGCCGGTGCAAGCCCAGAACGGCCCTTACGATCTCCCGGACAACTATCTCTGCTACAAGAGCAAGGTTTCCAAGTTCAACCCCTCGGTGAAAAAAACCGGGCTCACTACAGCCCTCGTCGACCAGTTCGATAACTCTGATTATGGTGTGCTCAAAGAGCGCGGGCTCTGTCTGCCGGCCAGCGTTGACGGTGTTGCTGCTGAAGACGCGGTTACTCACCTGACCCCTTACCAGGTCAAAACCACCAAGGGCGCGGCCAAGCATAATAAGCAGACAGGGGTGGTGGTCGTTTCCGAATTCGGAACTGTGACGTTGGACACCAAAAAGGAAGACCGACTGCTGATACCTGCCGCGTTGAATCCTTCGGGTGGGGCGCTGCCCGCCCCGCTTTTTGGACTGCACGGCGTTGACCACTACAAGTGTTACAAGGCCAAGGAGACCAAGGGTACTCCGAACTTTTCGCCGGCGGCGGCCGCGGTGTCGGATCAATTCGAGAGCTCACGCAACTTTGGGATGAAAAAAGTGAAGTTGCTGTGCCTGGCCGTGGACAAAGATGGGGCCGGAGTGAAATCAGCTGACGGCCATTTGCTCTGCCTGCAAGCCAAGCCCGATAAGGGCGAACCCAAGCACACCAAGCGGATCTTTGTTTATACCAATGACTCGCTGATCGGGCACTTCCAGGATACCAAGAAAGAAGATATTCTCTGCGTGCCAGCCTTGGTTAATCCACCTGCCGAGTTCTGTGGCGACGGCTCCGTAAATCAAGCCGAGACTTGCGAGGCCGACGTCGACTGCGTTGGTGCCGGGGAGGTGTGCGTGGCTTGCGCGTGCAGCCAGTGTGGCAATGGCGTAGTCGATATTGGCGAGACCTGCGAGACAGATGGTGACTGCGCCATCAACGAGGAGTGCTCCGGTTGTAATTGCGCGGCGCGAGCAGCGCTGGGAACGAGGGTTTTTTCGCTCGGACCCGCTGGTGGTATGTACTCTTCGCTGGCTGGTGGAGCCAAGTTTTCTACCCCGACTGGATCGCTGACGCTTGAGGGCGGGCTTATGGACGGGGTGGGTGATGTTGCCTTGTCGTTGGCCGCGGGTGCACCGTATTTTTCCACGGTCTACGTACAACCCATCGATGAGACTCTTTGCACCGAGTACAGTTCCTGTTCCGGGACGCTCCACTGCGGTGGTGGTGTAAACGTCGATATCATAGTTGGACTCGATAGCCTCGCTCCCGCCGCAGGTGCTTGTGTGCAGGACGGCAGCGGCAACTGCCCTGGTGGTCCGGGCGACGTGTGTTGCAGTAACGCGTGTGAAGGCGTTGGTGTTGGCAGCGGAAACAGCGAGGTGGTCACAACCGGAGTCAACGTCAGCGACAGTGGCGTGGGAGCCGCTTTGCTCAGCTGCACTGCCAGGGTGACTACCGTGGCCGGCGACGGTGTAGATTGCTCGGCCGCCGACTACTCAAGTGAGGCGATCACCACACAGGTGTTTACCACTGGGGCAGCGACCACCCAGATAACCAACCACTGCGCCGGAACCGCAGCGCCGGCGGATTCAGTACCCGAATTTGCGAAACCGGGTGAGGTTTTCGATTGCTCAAACTTTAATCTCGAGGACCACGTAGGGGCGCTTGCCACGGTCCAGACAGCCGAGGAGCCCTCGGGAATTATAACGGGAGATGGGGCCCAGGCCATAGTTCTTGATGACGACTGAGTTTCGGGGGCCGGACCTGACTTGTTGAGTCGGCCTGCGGCAGCTACCATGCCTGGATTGATGGTGTGGACGTGGCCGCGGAGAAAAAGGTTAAATGGAAGGACGCGCTTGCGGGGCGGCTCGACGCGGCCCTTGCCGACGAGATAGACGCGTTTGAGACCCAGCTTGAGCTGCGCCGGCAGGACAAGGTGGACGAGAAAGTCTTCGCCGAAACCCGCTTGCGTCGCGGCGTCTACGGCCAGCGCTATGATAACGGACAACGCCATGACGGTGTGGCGGTTCGTGCCATCGAGTTTCCGTCGGCTTCCCTGACCAAGGGCCCCGACACCGCCTGGGATGCCCCAGGGATGCAGCGCATCAAGATTCCTTTCGGTGGAGTGACCCCCGAACAGCTCGAAGTGCTCGCCGATCTCGCCGAGGAATACTCGGATGGTATTCTGCACGTTACTACGCGGCAGGATTTTCAGCTTCATTTTATTCACATAGAAGACACACCGGACCTGATGCGCAGGCTGGGTGCCGTCGGCATCACCAGCAGGGAAGCCTGCGGTAACACGGTGAGGAACATCACTGCCTGTCCCATTGCCGGCGTGTGCAGTGACGAGACCTTTGACGTTACTCCATACTCGTTGGCCATGGCCGATTTCCTCCTCGGTCACCCCGACGCCCAGGATTTTGGTCGTAAGTTCAAGGTCGCTTTCTCGGGATGCGCAGGCAAGGCCTGCGGCCTGGTTAACATGCATGACCTTGGCTTCATCGCCAGGGAACGGAGCGACGAGAATGGAACCCGACGTGGGTTTGAAGCGTGGGTCGGGGGTGGCCTCGGCACGATTCCCTACGACGCCAAGCTGTTCGAAGAGTTCGTTCCCGTCGAAGAGATTCTGCCGCTGTCGCAAGCCATCGTCAGGGTCTTTGCGCGGCTGGGCGAAAAACGTAACCGCGCCAGGGCTCGCATCAAGTTTCTAATAGCCAGGATTGGCCTCGAGGAGTTCAAGCGGCTCGTAGAAGAGGAGCGCGCTGTTCTTCGCGAGGATGAAAGCTGGTCCAACTGGGTAGATGGGGCGACCGCGGAGTTCGAAGCCGAGCCAGCTGGGCCCCGCGGCGAAGTCGGGGCGGTGACGGATGTCGGGGCCGTGACGGATGTCGGCGCGGAGTACGGACGCTGGGCGAGAGACAACGTGCAGGGCCAACGCCAGCACGGCTACAGCGTGGTGACCGTCATGCTGCCGCTGGGCGATATGACTTCGCGGCAGGCCCGCCAGCTGGCCGATCTCGGTAGCGAGTACGCGAATGGTCGATTGAGAACAACCGTGGAGCAGAACGTTGTCCTGCGCTGGGTACGAGATGACGAGCTGCCGGCCCTGTACCTCGGGCTGGTGGCGGCTGGCCTGGCGACAGCCGGGGCTGGGACCATAAGCGATATTACCGTTTGCCCGGGCACGGATACCTGCAAGCTGGGAATCGCTTCTTCTAGAGGCTTGACAGCTGAACTTTCACGGCGACTTCGCGAAGCCGATGACAAGCTCGACGAGTCGATCCGGGGCTTGCACATAAAGGTCAGTGGCTGTTTCAACTCCTGCGGACAACACCACGTTGCCGATATCGGTTTCTACGGTGTCAGTCGCAAGGTGGCCGGTACCACGGTACCTCACTTTCAGGTCGTACTGGGCGGCCAGTGGGAATCCAACGGGGGTTCTTACGGCCTCGCCGTCGGCGCCGTTCCTTCGCGGGCCATTCCCTTGGTGGTCGAGCGCTTGTCGGACGCCTATCTGGCCGAGCGGGACGGTGCCCGGACTTTCAACGAGTTCATAGAAAGCATCGGCAAGAAGAAGGCCCGCGGCTTGTTGGAAGACCTCATGCCCGTACCTGCTTACGAGGACGGGCCGGAATTTTACTCGGACTGGGGCGATCCCCGGGAGTTTACGATGTCGGACCTGGGAGTCGGCGAGTGCGCCGGTGAGGTGGTCGCCCAGACTGATTTTGATCTCGCCGAGGCTGAGCGCCAGGTCTTTGATGCCCAGGTGTTGCTCGACGATAAGGACTTTGATGGCGCAGACCAGACGGCGCTGCGATCGATGCTCGAAGCCGCCAAGGGCCTCGTGCGTCTCGAGAACCCGGACCCGGGACAGGATCCCGACTCGATAGTGAGCGAGTTCCGTAGCAGGTTCTACGATACCGAGCTTTTCTTTGATCGGTTTGCTGGCGGCAAGTTCGCTCAGTATCTCTTTCACCGTTACGAGCAGGGCAGTGGTGATTCAACCGGCGAGCAAGCGCGTCGCGTGGTGGAAGAGGCCCGACTGTTTATCGAGGCTGCGCATGCCTGCCACGGTCGCATGCTCGAAAAGAAGGCGGCCGAAAGCCAGGCCAGCTGAGCTATTTCGACATGCAGTCCCTCCAGAAAATCGCGATAAAGCTACACGCTCGTGCCGGGACCGAGTTTGCGCCGGCTGAGCTGATTCCGCTGCTGCACGGCTGGATCCAGAAACGAAGCGTCGAGGGTACTCTCATCGACGTCGCCGACTATTCGCACGTACCCGACGGTCCCGGCCTGATGCTGATCGCCCACGAGGGAGTATATTCCTTTGAGGCCGGTAGTGGAGCCCCCGGGCTGGTTTACTCCAACAGCAGGGGATTGGAGGAGGGCGTCCTCGGCTCGCGCATCAAGGGCATCATGCGACTGGCGCTGGCGGCCTGCGAGCAGTACGGGCAGGACGCCGAGGCGTCTGACGGGGGAGTGTTTCCCGGCTCGTCTTGGGAGCTGATAGCCAACGATCGCTTGCTCGCCCCTGCGACCGACGCGACCTACGACGAACTCGAGCCTGTTTTGAGCAAGGTTTGCAAAGAGTTGTACGGTGAGACGAAGTTTCGCTTTGCGCGACTGGGGGGCGGCCGTGAGCGTGCCGCCTTGCGCGTGGATGTGGACGAGCCCTTTTCACCCTCCCAGTTGCTTGCGAGACTTGCTTAAACTTAACCCGGCCCTTGTCTGGGCTCTTGAAGGCAGCGACAATGCGGCAGGCGTGCGATTCGATACGCCCAGGGGTTCCTGGCTGGTCCTTGAAGCATGAAGATAACACTGGATGAAAAACAGTCGGCCTTGCGCGAAGAACTCAGGGAGTACTTTGCACGCCTGGTTGACGATGAGCTCATCGACGAGATCTCGGTCGGCGAGGGCGGTGGCCCCCTCTACCGTAAGGCTCTCGAGCAAATGGGGTCTGATGGTTGGATCGGCATCGGTTGGCCCAGGGAGTACGGTGGCCAGGAGCGATCCCCACTCGACCAGTTCCTGTTCGCCGATGAATGCCAGAGAGCCGGGTTTCCGTTGCCGTTTCTTACTATCAATTCTGTCGGTCCTACCATCATGGAGTACGGTACCGAGAGTCAGAAAAAGGACTACCTCCCTCGCATTACAGCGGGTAAGATCCACTTCGCAATCGGCTATTCGGAGGCCGACGCGGGCACCGACCTCGCCTCGCTTAAAACAAGTGCAGTGCGCGATGGTGACGAGTGGGTAATCAACGGGCAGAAAATGTGGACCAGCCTCGCCGATTATTCGGAGTACGTGTGGCTGGCTGCCCGAACAGACCCTGACGCCGAAAAGCACGCCGGCATTTCTATCTTCATCGTGGACGTACGCTCGCCGGGTTTCAGCATTACCCCCATCGAGACCATAGGGAAGATCAAGACCAACGTGACTTACTATGACAACGTCAGGGTTCCAGCCGACGCGCTCGTGGGCGAGCCGGGTATGGGTTGGACCCTCATCGTCAACCAGCTTAACCACGAGAGAGTGTCGCTGTTTACCTCTGGAACCCCGGAGCGGATCTACCTTGAGACTCTGGAGTGGGCCAGGTCTACTCGGCGGCCTTCGGGTGGGCGGGTGGTTGATGTCCCCTGGGTCCAATCGACCCTGGCACGGGTGAAGTGTCGCGTTGATGTACTGAAACTTTTCAACTGGAGACAGGCCTGGAACATGGGGCAGGGCACTTTTCGTTTCGACGAGGCGTCGACGGTAAAGGTTTACGGTAGTGAATCTTATATCCAGATTTACAGGGATCTCCTGCAGGTGACCGGCTTAACCGGCAGCTTGCCGGCGGGTAGCCCCGGCTTTATTCTTCGGGGGCGACTCGAGCGTATGTACCGAGCCATGCTCATCCTGACCTTCGGGGGGGGCACCAACGAAGTGCAGCGGGACATCATAGCCATGGCGGGGCTGGGCATGCCGCGTAGCTTGCGCTGAGAAGAACGCAGTGGATTTTTCGCTAACAGAAGAACAACAGGCTGTCGAAAAGCTGGCGGAGGAGATATTTACCGATTTCTGCGAGCCCGAGAAGCTCAAGTTGCTCGAACAGCAGCGGTGTTGGTTTGACCAGGCTCTCTGGTCGGCACTGGCCGATGCCGGGCTGCTGGGCCTGGCTATCCCCGAAAAATACGGTGGCCAGGGCCTGGGAATAATCGAAACCTGCGTGCTCCTGGAACGGCAGGGCTGGGCAGTGGCGCCAGTGCCCTTGCTCGACACCCTGGCATCGGGTGTCTTGACGCTGCTTGCGCACGCAGAAGAGGACGTGCTCGCTGATTTTCTCCCTGCTGTTGCCAAAGGCGAATTGGTGCTGAGCGCAGCCCTGTCGGAAACCTGCAGCGATGACCCCTGCGATACAGGGGTTACGGCCATCAAGGATGGTAAAAACTGGAGGCTGGACGGCAACAAGCAGCTGGTAGGCGCCGGTCAGCACGCCGCGCGAATCCTGGTACCGGCCCGCGTTGACGGCCAGGGACTGGGCTTGTTCCTGCTTGACCCGGCCGGTAGCGGAGTGGTCCTGGGCGACCAGGAAGCCACCAGTGGCGAAATTCGCAGCAGCCTGGATCTCTCTGGTGCCGTGGTCGACAACCGGTCCGCACTCGGCCCTGCGGACGGCAAGGCGGTGGCCGACCTGGTCCGCTTCTCAATGGCGGGTCTCTGCGCTACCGAGGCGGGGGTGGTCGCGAGGGCAGTTCGTATGACGGCAGATTATACTTCCACACGCGAGCAGTTCGGTAAGCCGGTGGCCTCTTTCCAGGCCGTGGCACAGAGGGCAGCCGACGCGTTCGTGGACCTCGAGGCCATAAAGCTCGCGACCTGGTACGCTGTGGGTTGCCTGGACCGAGGCGAAGCAGCCGACGAGGCGCTGGCAGTGGCCAAGTACTGGGCTTCAGAGGGCGGACACAGCGCCGTCTACGCCTGCCAGCACCTGCACGGCGGTACTGGGGTAGACAACGACTACCCGTTGCACCGCTACTACCTGTGGTCCAAGCAGATTGAGCTCACACTGGGTGGCGCCGAATTTCACCTGGCCTCGCTCGGAAAGATGCTGGCCGCGGGCTGACCACCGAACGGTCAGTGATTGCGCAACAACAGCGGCACGTCTCCTTTTAAACGCCGCATGGCCGTTTCGTCGGTGGTGTCGTAGATTCCCCGCAGGCGTGAATCTCCGTCCACGAGAAATACGTGCAGGCTATGGGCGATCGGGCCCAGCAGGTCGACTTCGTCGTCATCGAGGTCGGTGATCTCGGTGGCTGCCTCCACGAGGAAGGCCTGGCGAATGAACGGGAAGAGGCCACTTTCGTCGGCTGTGAGCAGAGCCCAGCGACCAGTGTCGATGTCGTGGGCCGTTGCATAATCGGACAGGACGCCAGGACTGTCGCGCGACGGGTCAACAGTGAAAGAAACAAAACGAAGCTGGTCGTGCTTTTTCCAGCTGTTCATCAACCTTCCCAGTTGGCCTACGAGACGTGGGCAGGGCCCGGGGCAGGTGGTGTAGAGCAGGCTTGCTAGCCAGACTTTACCCTCGAGCTCCGTGCTGCCATAGACGGCCCCGGCCTGGTCGGTGAATTCAAAAGCGGGCACCGCATTGATTACCGGAAGCTCGGGGGCGTCGGCGAGCTTGTTGCGGGCGATGAATACCAACAGGCCTAGCGCTACTAGCGCGATCAGCGTACGGCGAACTACGATAGAAGCACTCGTGGGCATGGATTTAACTGTCAGGCCCCGCGGGGCGACGGTGGGCAAGGGCAGTAGCCAACGTTACGCTTCCCAGGGCGAAAAGCCCCAGGGCTGCAGCAGAGACAGGAAGCGAGGGCAGGTTGGCGAGAGCGGGGCTGCCGGGTTCGTAAAGAGCGTAACGGAAAGTAGCCAGTCCGTAAGTCAGTGGGTTCACGGCCAGCATCGCTGCGAGCCAGGAAGGGAGACCGTTGGCAGGAAAAAAGGCGCCCGAAAGAAACCACATGGGCATGAGGAAAGCCGTCATGATTGCGTGAAAGCCCTGCGTAGAACTCATGTTCCAGGCAATCGATATTCCAACACCGGTCAACGCAATGGCTATGAAAGCCAGTACCAGCATGGCGGCGACGACCTGGCCGAGGTCTAATGGGAGGCCTGCCAGGGGCGCCAGCGCCAGCATTATCCCGCCCTGCATGAGCGCCAGGATCGTAGTACCGACCACCTTACCGGCTACCACGCTGCCTATACCGACCGGGGCTACCAGCACACCTTGGAGAAAACCCTCATTGCGGTCCTCTATGATCGAGATCGTCGAGAAGATCGACGTGAACAGAAGTACCAGCACTACCGTGCCCGGGTAAAAGTACTCGTTGTAGCCCTGACCAGCCGAGACTCCAGGGGAAAAGGATGCGCTCAGGCCCGCTCCGAAAATAATCCAGAACAGTACAGGCTGTGCGAGCGCACCGAAGACCCTGTTCTTCTGCCTGACAAAACGAACGACTTCGCGCAGCGCGAGGGTGTATACCGCCAACAATCGGTTCACGACGGGTCGACTCCCTGCTCAGACTTCCAGAAGGTGTGGCCGGTTTCGTGCACGAACACGTCGGCCAGGGTGGGCCGCTCCATGCTGAGGCCGAGTATCTTGTCGCCATGGTCCAGCAACAGGCGGGGGATCAGGGTTTCGGGCGAAATATTCTCAAGCCGCAACTGGCCCTCGACAATTAAGGGCTGCACCTTGTATTCGCGGGAGACCACTGCCGCGAAACTCTCAGGGTCCTCGCAGCGCAGCGAGAGTATTCGTTCGCCGATTCTTGAGCGCAGGCCCTGAGGTGTGCCGATGGCCACGAAACGACCGTGGTCGATGATCGCCAATCGATCGCAGGATTCGGCTTCTTCCATCAGGTGAGTCGTCAGGATCACGGTGGTTCCCTGTTCTTTTCTCAAGTCCTTGAGGTAGCGCCACAGGTCGAGACGGGCGCCTGGGTCCAGTCCGGTCGACGGTTCGTCCAGTAGCAGCAGCGGCGGTTTGTTGAGCAAGCCCTTGGCGAGCTCAACCCGCCTTGCCAGACCACCCGACAGGGTGTCGACCCTGTCATTGGATCGCTCAGTAACCCCCAGGCGTTCCAGGGCAGACTCGCTGGCTTCGGCTAGTTTTGCCCCTCGCATGCCGAGCAGGTGACCGTGGTGTTTGAGGTTTTCCTTGACAGTGAGGTTGCGATCAAGGCTGGGGTTCTGGAAGACCACACCGAGGGCTGAGCGTGCAGCCAGGCTGTCCTCTTGTATGGACCTGCCCCTGATGCAGGCGTCGCCGGTCTGTATGCGAAACAGCGTCGAGAGAATTTTAAACAGCGTCGTCTTACCGCCGCCGTTAGGCCCGAGCAGGCCGAATATCTCCCCCGGCTGTACGGTGAAGGATACATCGTCGAGGGCTACCGTGTCTCCGTATGAATAGGACAGGTTTTTAACTTCGAGCAACGGGTTTTCTTCAGTGTCGTGTGAAGGCGGCGTCACGTTGCTACCCTGTCTAACAGGTAGGACGCCAGCAGCAAGGGCAAGTAGGCCACCGAGCATAGAAGCAGGCGCCTGGCTTCCAGCTGGCTGGGGTTTTTTGCCGCGGACACCGAAGCCGCCAGGTAGGCCAGGCCGAAGACCAGGGCACAGATAAAGAAAACAGGCCCCGAGTAGCCAGCGCTTCCCACTGCCAGCGTCACTGGCAGAAGGGCCGCGGAGTAAAGAACCATCTGCCGTCCCGATGCACTCCCGTCGCTGTCGATGCCCTGCAAGGTGGGAAACCCAGCGGCTCTGTAATCGTCTCGGTGGAGAAGTCCGATGGCAAGAAAGTGGGGAACTTGCCAGAGAAAAAGAATTGAAAAAAGAAGAAGGGATTCCCGACCCAGCGCGTCGCCCGCTGCTGCGCAGCCGATCACGGGCGGAAGCGCACCCGGGATCGCGCCGATCAGGGTCGACAGGCTCGAGGATTTTTTCAACGGCGTGTAGATCGCGAGGTAAGAACCCAGGGTGATGGTGTTAACCAGTGCCGCTGCCGGGTTAACGAAGGCCAGCAGGTAACCCACGCCGACAATCGAGGTGACGAGGCCGAAAGCCATTCCGGATTTTTCGCTTATCAGCTGGGCGGGCAGTGGCCGAAAGCGGGTCCTCGCCATGAGCCCGTCACTGCTTCGCTCGAGGTACTGGTTGAGAGCGCCTGCGCCCGAGCAGGACAGACAGGTGCCGATAATTACGTGAAGCAGCGCGGCGATCTCGAAGTCGTGGAGTCCGGTGACCGCGAGGTAGCCGACCAGCACGGTCAAAACCACCATCGTGACGATGCGAGGCTTGATCAGCTCAAGGTACACCGAACCGCGGCCGCGCTCGGGGCCGGCAGACGATCCTTCTACGGCTGCTACGTTGGTCATCAGTTGATATCCGCCACCAGCCGCTCACCCCGCTGTAAAGGGAGCCTGTAGGCGTACAGCAGCCCGGTGACCGCCAGCCCCAGGGCGCCGGCACCTACCGCGACGTGCAAGGTTGGGAGCCACGAGAGTGCGAGCCCTGCGCTTCCTTGCTGACCGCCCAGCTGCAGCAGCGTGGCGGTAGCGAGACCGAGGCCAACCTGTAACCAGAGTAGCCCGCATAGTCGCCGGGTCGTTCGCCCAGCCGCTCCGCCTGTTTGGCTTGCCTGCTTGGCCAATCTGAACGAAGCGAAGAGTACGCACAGACCGATAAGCAGGTGCAGGTAAAACAAAGGATGTGCCAGCACGCCCTCCGAACCGGGCATGTGGCGAAGAGAGACCCCGATGGCCAACTGGAGGCCTATCAGGCTCAACATGATGATACCCGGAAGTTGCAGGGGGGTGTGGTCTTCCATCGCTTCATCGTTCACCCAGGAGGGGGAAGTGACCGTGACAATGGCAGCCAGAATTCCGAAGAAGGCCTGTCCAAACCAACCGTGAACCATGGCCAGGTCCAGTGACAGCCAGATTACTCTCAACCCTCCCATCAGCGCCTGGGCCAGTACGGCGGCTATGGCGGCCAGGCCGAGAATACGGGCGTATTTGCGCGTGTCGTTGCGGTACAGGGACATCCCGAGCAGGCAGGTCACGACGGCCACGGAGGCGGCAATCAAGCGATGCCCGTGCTCGGTGCGTACGTTGTCGATTTCGTACCAGCGGGGCGGGTTGACGCCGCCGTAGGAAAGCGGCCAGTCGGGCACGGCCAGGCCCGCGTCCCGGCTGGTTACCAGTCCACCCGCGACAACGAGAACAAAGGCCATCAGCAGGGCGGTTACCGCGAGTACGCGAATTTTACGGTCGGGAAGGTTGCCTGTCGATAACTCGCTCACCTTGGCCCTAACGCGCTTGGAACATCAGCGCGACGATGAGGACGATCAACACGGGGCTCAGTGTCCACGCTAGTTGCGATGGGATCTCGGGAGTGCCGGGCCTGAGTATCCGGGTCAGTATCGTGGCGGTGAGTAGCAGGAAAGCGACACAGCTGAGCGAAAAGACGGCGGTCACTTCAGCCGGCCCCGATCCACCGCGCGGTAACCCGGGCCGACCGTGGGCCGGACCGGGCTACGAGCAGGGTCAGTTCGCCCTCGCGAAGCTGAAGTCCGAACCAGCGCTTCCGCCCTCGGAAACAGTGACGCTCGCAGTGCGGGTCCCAAATTTCTCGTGCCAGGCTTCGACGGTGTAGGTTCCAGCGGGTACGTTCGCGATGGTAAAAGTACCGTCGGCTGCAGAGATCGCGAAGAATGGGTGATCTAGTACGCCGACCCAGGCAGCCATCCACGGGTGCACGTCGCACTTTACTCGCACCATGATCTCGGGCGCGGTAAATCTTTTCTTGATTTTCATCCCCTTGATCGGCATCGCGTTGTTGAACTGTTTGCTCTCTTTGGGCATTGAGTGAACGTTGTGGAGAGTCGAGTCGCTGTTGGTGATTTCGATCGTCTGCCCGACCATTGTTCCCACTATCCGCGGCGCGTACATGCAGCCATTCTGGTCGATCTTGACCATTTCGGTGGGCTTTTCGAAGGTGCCGCTCACGCCTTCTTTCAGGTAGACGAAAACGTTCTGTAGCTTGCCGTCGGCAATCAGTATCGCATCGCCGAGTCGCCCGTCGGGGTTGGCAGCATCACAGGTGGGGTCAGCAGACATCCTGATAGGCCTTCTGGAGGGGGCGTCTCCTTCAAAGCTCACGGTGCCGGTAATCGAGCCCCCGGCATCGGCGATATGCACGCCCCCGGCCAACAGCATGGCTGTTGTCACGGCAGTCACGGCTATGCTCTTAAGCAGTAAATTCATCATCTTTTCCTCTCCTGGATACTGTGGATTGCGGTTTGCGTGCCTCGCCGGACATTGCAGGCGCGGATGGCTTGCCGCGGCACCCTGATTAGCAGTTGCGGCAGTATAATCAAGCCGCTCGAGGGCTTGCAATCGCCGCGCTGACGGGCGAATAAGCCTTGTGGGCGAAACTGAAAAAGGCTGGTCAGTTGGCAGCGCTTTGAGCATAGAGACGCTTACGGGGCTCATAGAGAATGGTAGCGTAGACACGGTGCTCACGGTCTTTCCGGATATGTACGGAAGGCTGGTCGGCAAGCGCAATACCGGGCATTTTTTCCTCTCCGATATTCTCCAGGGAGGCCTTCATGCCTGCGATTACTTGTTTGCCTGTGACATGGAGATGGACCCCGTCGCGGGCTACGAGTGGTCGTCCTGGGACAAAGGGTACGGTGACGTTCACGCCACTGTGGACCTTTCGACCCTGAGGCTGGCCGCGTGGCAGGATCGCACGGCCCTGGTGTTGTGTGACCTCGCGAGTCCCGCCGACGAAGCGCCCGTGGAGATCTCGCCGCGCCGCATACTCTCAAGGCAGATAGGGCTCGCCCGCGAACTTGGCTATGACCCCCGTGCGGGTTCGGAGCTGGAGTTCTTTCTCTTGCGTGAAAGCTACGACGAGGCTGAGGCGCGGGACTTCGGTGAACCGCGTACTTCCGGCTGGTACGTGGAGGACTATCACACCATGCACGCTACCCGCGAGGAGCCGGTCATCGGAGCGATACGACGTGCAATGGACGCGTCCGGTGTGCCGGTCGAATCGAGCAAGGGGGAGTGGGGCCCGGGGCAGCACGAGATCAACCTTCGCTACACCGGTATGCTCGAAATGGCCGACAGGCACTCGATATTCAAACAAGCTGCCAAGGAAATCGCCGCATCGCAGGATGTCTCGGTTACTTTCATGGCCAAGCTCCACGAAAATCTCGCTGGCAACAGCATGCACCTGCATTCGAGCCTCTGGTCGGTCGACACTGGTGAGGCACTCTTCAGTGGTGATAACGAGTTGCCGGGAACACCGGCTCGTTGCTCCGACCTGTTCCGCTGGTATATCGGCGGCCTCGTGGCACACGCCCGCGAATGCGCGTTGTGGTACGCCCCTAACACCAACTCTTACCGTCGCTTCGTAGCGGGAACGTTTGCGCCGACCGGTGTTGGCTGGTCCTGGGATAACCGGACGGCTGGTTATCGCCTGGTGGGCAGTGGCGACGCGCTGCGCGTCGAGTGCCGGGTCCCGGGTGGAGATGCCAATCCCTACCTCGTGATGGCGGTGACCCTGGCCGCGGGCCTGGACGGCATCAGAAACCGTATCGAGCCGCCCTCGGCCCTCAGTGGGGACCTGTACCAGTCGGCCGACCACGCGACCCTGCCACTTTGCCTGGAGGATGCCATGAAAGAGTTTGCCGACAGTGCTTTTATCCTGTCTTCTTTCGGTGCGGAGGTCAGGGATCACTACCTTCGTTTTGCCGAGGTCGAACTTGAGAAGTCGAGGCCGGTGGTTCCTAACTGGGAGCGTCGCCGCTTCCTTGAACGCGGCTGACAAAAGGCAAAGAGAGTATGCAACTGGAAGGCAAGGCTTGTGTCGTAACCGGTGCGGCGGGCGGTATCGGCCGCGAAACCGTGTTGGAGTTCTGCGCCCGTGGCGCAAGGGTGGTGGCTGCCGATCTGCGGCCCGATGGCCTCGAAGAAATCGTCGCGCTTGCCGTCGAAAAGGGAGGCACTGCGATTGCGAGCCAGTTGGACGTGACCGTGGCGGCACAGGTCAAAAACACCATAGACCTCTGCGAGCAGACCTGGGGCAGGGTGGATGTTGTTTTTAACAACGCCGGGATCTTCCCCGGCGACGATGGCTCGGTGCTTGAAACCAGCGAAGAGACCTGGGCCCACGTGATGGACGTCAACCTCAAGGGAGTTTTCCTGGGTTGCAGGTACGCGGTAGCGGCGATGCTGAGATGCGGCGGCGGATCGATCATTAACACCGCGTCGTTTGTTGCGCTGATGGGCGCAGCTACTTCGCAAAGCGCCTACACGGCAAGCAAGGGCGGGGTGCTTGCCCTGACGCGTGAGATTGCGGTTGAATATGCACGCAAGGGCATCAGGGCCAACGCCTTGTGCCCGGGGCCGGTCAACACGCCCCTGCTGGCTGAGCTGTTACGCGACCCCGAAGCGAGGCAACGCCGCCTGGTTCATATCCCGGCGGGTCGCTTGGCCGAACCTGGCGAAATAGCCAGGGCAGTTGTTTTCCTGGCTTCGGACGATTCGAGTTTTGTGACGGGTACCGAGTTCACCGTAGACGGCGGAATAACCGCCGCCTACGTGACTCCGGAGTCCTGACGAGCGCTGGGCCGGTCAGGCAGCCAGGTAACCTTTTTCTTCGAGGTAGGAGAGCAGGGCCTGGAGGCAGTCTTCCTCACTCTGCGAGGTCGTGTCGACGATCAACTCGGCTTTGTCAGGCTCTTCGTAAGGCGCTGAAATTCCAGTGAATTCCGGTATCTCCCCGGCGCGGGCCTTCTTGTACAGGCCCTTGGGATCGCGTTTCTCGCATTCGTCGAGGTCGCATTTAACGTACACTTCTACAAAATCACCGTCGGACATGATCTCGCGAACCTTGTCCCGGTCTCCTTTGTAGGGCGAAATGAAGGCGGTGACATTGATGATTCCGGCCTCGGTGAAGAGGGCGGCGACTTCGCCTATACGCCGGATGTTTTCTGCACGATCTTCGGGAGAAAAGCCCAGGTCCTTGTTCAAGCCGTGGCGGACGTTGTCGCCGTCGAGCACGTAGGCACGCGCTCCGCGCTCCCAGAGCGCTTTTTCGAGCAGGTTTGCAAGGGTGGACTTGCCGGAGCCCGACAGCCCGGTGAGCCAGACGGTACAACCGCGATGGCCCGAGATCTTTTCTCGCTCGGTTTTTGAGACTGTAGTTTCGTGCCAGACAATGTTCTCGGACTTAGGCTGCGTCATGCTTGTTTTTTATCTCCGGCGTTCCGATTTTTCGGCATCGCTCACTCTGTAAGACTGCCTGCGGCGAGGCGGTCAGTTTTTATTCGAAAATCCCGATAAACGCCTGGCGGCGCTTCCGGGGCTACCTGGGACTCTCGATCTTGCGACCGAAGGTAACCTGTCCCTTATCGACCCGGATCGAGAAACCGCAGTCGGGGTTGATGCAGACCCACGCCTTATACATGACAGACGCGCCTTCAGTTCCGTAGTCGGAGAGCGGGACGAGGAGTCCGTTCTCACACTTCTTACAACTGGGCAGTTCCATCACCACATCCTCTCCGCTACCGCTGTCAGCTCCGAACATGGAACCAACTGCAGGGGTTTCGCCGAACAACAATGCCCGGCGTTTTCTCGCGTACCGTTTTCAGTCGATATTGCGCGTACTTAACGCATGTGAGCTGCCGGGTCAAGCGGTGCGGGCAGCAGGCCCGGGCAGGAGCGGGGGGCCTTTGCGGGAGGCATTGGGGGGGCTGGAGCTGTACTGCGACGCGAGGTGCTGCGAGGACGGGGTACGATCAGCGCCGAGTGCGTTGGGCGCGTCGCATGGCCTTGCGGCGCTTGCGCTCCGCTTCTTCGCGCTTTCTTTTTCGCTTGACGCTGGGCTTTTCGTAGAAAGAACGCAGCTTCATTTCCTTGAAGACACCTTCGGATGCCATCTTCTTCTTAAGGATCTTTATTGCTCGCTCCAGCGAGCCTTCGACTTGAACTTCCATAATAAGCGCTGCCCTCCCGGCGCCAGAACAGTTGAGAGTAGTCTGGAAAGGGGGATCTTGTCAACTTTCGACCAACAGCGGCAGTCCCGGGGGGGCTGGTGTCCGGGGGGCCCGGTGAGTGGTGCCCTCGACAGGACTCGAACCTGTGCAACCGGCTTCGGAGGCCGGTGCTCTATCCACCTGAGCTACGAGGGCGTTGGTCGCCTGGGGCCTGCTTTACAACGTCCGCCGGCTAACTGCCAGCAGCAATTCTGCCCATATGGGCTATGAACTCCTGCTCGATCAGTCCGTTACTGGCCAGCACGCGTGGGCTCCACGGGTCATACGCGTCGCCGTTGAAGTCGGTTACGGTACCTCCAGCTTCGGTAACAACAAGCCACCCGGCTGCCGTGTCCCAGGGTTGTAATTTCCATTCCCAGAAACCGTCAAAGCGGCCGCAGGCCAGGTAGCAGAGGTCCAGTGCGGCGGATCCGAAGCGCCTGACGTCCCTGGCATTGACCAGAAAGTGCTCGAAATAGGGCAGGTATAGACCCAGGTTTTCGCGACGGTCGTAGGGGAACCCGGTAACCAGCAGCGAGTCTTCCAGCGCTGCGGTGGGAGACACCGCTACGGGGCTGTCGTTGAGAAAGGCGCCCGCACCAGCCCGGGCATGGTACATCTCGTCTCTGAAAGGATCGTATACGGCCGACGCAACGGGTGCGCCCCGGTGCAGTAGCGCGATTGATACCGAGCAGTGTGGGATGCCGTGGACGTAGTTGATGGTGCCGTCGAGTGGGTCTACGTACCAGCACCAGTCATGGTCGGAGCGATCAAAGTGGTTTTCTTCCGCGACTATTGCGTGATCGGGAAAAGCCCGGGCTATGCCCTCGACGATGATTTTCTCGGCCTTGAGGTCAACGTTGGTAACCAGGTCCACGGCCGCTTTATGTGAGATTTCTTTTTTCAGGGGCAGCGAATCACGGATGATTTTTCCGGCTTCTCGCGCCAGCTGCCGCGCGAGTTCTGTCTGTTCAGGCATGGCGCTTGTTGTCACGGCGGCCCGAGGCGGTCAAGTTGGGGCTGGTGTCGGGGGAATCAGCAGTGAGCAGGGCGGTGAGGGCGCCTGCGAAGGTGAATCTCAGCCTGCGGGTGGTGGGCAGGCGCAGTGACGGCTACCACGAGCTCGAGTCCCTCATGGTACCCGTGGCCATATACGACGACGTCCACGTTGAGGTGCGCCCGAGCGTAAACATCGAGGTTTGCTGTACGGTGAGCGGAGACCAGGGGGTGCCGGGGGGCGCTGCCAACATCGCGGCAAGAGCTGCACAAGCTGTGCTCGAGCACCTGGATGAAACAGCGGCGGTGAGTATCCGGCTGGTAAAACGAATTCCCAGCCAGGCGGGGCTGGGCGGTGGAAGCAGTGATGCCGCTGCGGTCCTGCGGGTGTTGCCGGGGTTGCTGGGTAGGAAGTTGGCCGCGCCCACTGTAGCCCGGCTGGCGCTGGAACTGGGCGCTGACGTTCCGTTTTTTGTCTCCAGCCGGCCTGCGATGGCCAGGGGGGTGGGAGAGCGGCTCAGCTTCATAGACCTGCCTTACCGGGGCAGCCTGCTGGTGGTGGTTCCGCCGCTGGGAGTAGACACAGCGTGGGCCTTCTCCAACGCCGTGAAAAGCTTGACTTCAAGGGGGGCTGGAACTAGGCTCCTGCGTTCACTCAAGCGCGGTGCCGCGCTTGAGGGGCTGCTGGTTAATGACCTTCAAGAGGGAGTCTGCGACAGCTTTCCGGAGGTCTCCAGGTCCGTTGATTTGTTGATGGCGGTTGGCGCTTCGGCAGCGGTTATGTCGGGCTCAGGGTCAGCCGTGGTCGGCTTGTTCAGGGACGGCAGGGCCGCGCGGCGGGCCGCGTGTACTTTTGCTCGGCCTGTGAGGGTGTTTGTAACGAGGATCCTCAGACGTTCGCCGGGAGGACGTCCTTAGTGGGCGGTAGCCAAGCTGGTTAAGGCACCGGATTTTGGGTCCGGCATGCGAAGGTTCGAATCCTTCCCGCCCAGCATTGTTTTTGACCGGACCGTTTCAGACTGGACCGTAGCGCCGCGAGGCGATGGATGGATGATTTGTTTATAGAGAGGAATACCATTGGCTTCGCTGGCTAGAGACGAACTGCTTATTTTTTCTGGTAACGCCAGTCTTGGTCTGGCGTCGAGTGTTGCCGAGAAGCTGGGCACCCAGGTCGGGAACGCCGACGTGCGCCGTTTCAGCGACGGCGAAGTCCTCATCGAAATAAACGACAACGTTCGCGGTGGTGACGTCTTCGTCATCCAGTCTACCTCTACTCCCGGCAACGATCACATCATGGAGTTGCTGTTGATGCTGGACGCCTTGAAGCGCGCTTCGGCAAAGCGGGTTACGGCGGTTATCCCTTATTACGGCTACGCGAGGCAGGACCGCAAGGTTGCCCCGCGGGTACCCATAAGCGCCAAGCTCATAGCCGATCTCGTTGTCACGGCCGGGGCTTCACGTGTGATGACGATGGAGCTGCACGCCGGCCAGATACAGGGGTTTTTTGACGTCCCGGTGGACAACCTCTACGCCGCCCCGGTACTTCAGCCCGAGATCATGTCGCTGGTCGGCGACAGGCCAATCGTCGTGGTTTCTCCCGATGCCGGGGGCGTGGAGCGGGCCAGGGCTTTCGCCAAGCGCCTGGACGCTGGGCTTGCCATCATTGATAAACGCCGCGTGAGGGCCAACCAGGTCGAAGAAATGCGGCTGATCGGTGACGTTGAGGGCAGTGTGGCAGTGATCGTGGACGACATGATCGACACGGCTGGAACGGTCTGCAAAGCTGCCGACGCGATCAAGGAAGCTGGCGCTGTCGGTGTATTGGCTTGCTGTACTCACGGTGTGCTTTCGGGCGAGGCCGTGGAGAGAATTGCCTCGTCGGCACTCGAACAGCTGGTGACAACCGACACCATAGCGGCGACCGAATCAGTGCAGGGGTGTGATCGAATACGGGTCGTGTCGGTAGCGGGCCTGATCGCCGAAGCTATCCGAAGAACCCACGACGAGGAATCTATAAGCTCGCTTTTCGAGTAGACAGGAGAGGATATGCGAACCGTACAATTGGAAGTTAAACGACGCGAGGGCTCCATAAAATCGCGGCTGCTTCGGCGCGATGGCTTGATCCCAGCGGTTTTTTACGGCCAGGGCGAAAGCGAGATATCGGTGCAGGTCAACGCCAGGGAGTTCGACCGCAGCGGGCTGGCTTCGAAGGGGGCCCATCTAATCCGCTTCAACTCGGCGGACTCCAGCCTCAACGAGTCCATCGTGCTCATCAAGGAAAGTCAGCACCATCCGGTTACCGGTGAGACTTTGCACGTTGATTTTCTACGCGTTGATCTGGCTGCTCCGATCACTGCGAACGTGGCGCTGAGTTTTGCCGGCAAACCGGTTGGAGTCGTCAACGGGGGCATCCTGCAGCCGGTTGTCAGGGAAGTTGAGGTAAGGGCGTTGCCTGCAGTTCTTCCTGAATCTATAGAAGTCGACGTGAGCGCGCTGGACATTCACGACGTCCTGCACGCAGAGGACCTGGTTGTCGGCGAAGGCGTTGAGCTGCTTTTTACGGATAATTTCACCGTCGTGACCGTAAGTCCTCCCATTGCAGAAGAAGTGGTCGAAGAGGAAGCAGCGGAGCTCGGCGAAGGCGAGGGCGAAGGCGAGGGCGAAGCCGAGGGAGACGCGGCTGCCGCCGGCGAAGGCGGCGAGAAGGCCGACGATTCCTGAGGCAGGACGGGTTGGTGACGGCATATGTACTGCATCGCTGGACTTGGCAACCCGGGAGAGGAATACAAGGACACAAGGCATAACCTGGGATTCCAGGTAGTCGACACGTTCGCAGAACGTTTGTCGGCGAGCATCCGGCGCCAAAGATACGAGGCGCTGACGGTTTCCGCGAAGTCGGGCCGTACCGAGGTGTTGATCATGAAGCCCCAGACCTTCATGAATCTCTGTGGCAGGAGCGTAAGCGCAGGCTGCCACGAACTCGGTATAGCTGAAGAAAACGTGGTGGTCGTTTATGACGACGCGGACCTTCCGCTCGGCCGGTTACGGTTGCGTCAGGGAGGTGGCAGTGGTGGTCACCGGGGTGTGGAGTCGGTGATAGAGGAGCTGGGGACGACGGATTTTGGCAGGGTTAAAGTAGGCGTTGGAAAACCGGGAGACAGCGAATTGAGCGATTACCTGCTGAGCGATTTTGACGAGAGCGAGAAGGCTCTTGTGAAAAAAATCGCGGGTGTTGCTGCTGATGCGCTGTCGGTTGCCCTCGGGGCGGGCTTTGTTGTCGCCATGAACCGTTTCAACAGCGTGGACCTGGGTGGTAAGGGGAGCGATACGGGCGATTGAAATCGGCCGTTGCAGTAGAAAGTCGAACGAGAGATCGCCGGGCCAAATACCGGTGGTACGGAGTTCGACGGGAAAATGACAGGAGGAAATACTGGTAATGAATCTTTTGATTGATCTGGCATGGCTGGCGGGGGTACTGGGCCTTGGAGTGGCGGGCGTATTGTTTTTCGCCGTCAAGAAAGAAAGCCCCGGCAACGAAAAAATGGTTGAGATCGCCCAGGCGATCAAGGAAGGCTCGATCACCTTCATCAAGCGCGAATACCAGATCCTGGTTGTCTTTGAACTGGCTGTTTTTGCACTTCTATACTGGAAGCTCGGCCCCGACACGGCCTATGCCTTTGTTGCTGGCGCTGGCTGCTCGATGGTAGCGGGCCTGGCAGGAATGGCCTCGGCCACCAACGCTAACGTGCGTACGTCCCAGGCTGCCCGGGATGGCGGCCAGGACAAGGCACTGCTGGTAGCTTTTAATGGAGGGGCCGTCATGGGACTGGCTGTCGCTAGCCTGGGCCTGATAGGCGTCGGTGTGTTGTTCAGCTTCTACGGCAACCCTGAGAACGCAGCGGTGATCAACGGCTTCGCGATGGGCGCCAGTTCAATTGCGCTTTTTGCCCGGGTCGGAGGTGGCATTTACACCAAGGCAGCCGACGTAGGCAGCGACCTCGTAGGTAAGGTCGAAGCCGGTATTCCCGAAGACGACCCGCGCAACCCCGGTGTAATCGCCGATAATGTGGGTGACAACGTCGGAGACGTGGCGGGAATGGGGGCTGATATCTTTGAATCCTACGTTGGTTCGATGATAGCGACCCTGGCGATCGCGGCGACCCTATCCGCCGCCGGGGTGCTCGATATCGCTCGTGGCGCAGCCAGTGAAGAGGCCGCGAGGACTCATTTGATGATGTTTCCCCTTGCGCTGGCAGTGCTGGGACTGGCGGCTTCGGTGGTCGGTATCTTTTCGATGAGGGTGCTCAAGAGCATCGGTCCGGCGGCGGCACTGCGCTACTCCACCTTCATATCGGCGGGCCTGCTGTTGCTGGGCGCTTTTATGCTCGTCAACAGCAGTAACATCGCCACCGGGGTCTGGCTTGCCGTCGTCGTTGGATCGGTAGGCGGTATCCTTATCGGCCTGATCACCGAGTACTACACCGCGGGCCCGCCAGTGCGGCGCATCGCCGATGCGTCGAAAACCGGTGCGGCCACGAACATCATCAACGGCCTGGCGATCGGGCTGGAAAGCTGCGCTCTCCCCGTTGTGGTCATCTGCATCACCATTTATGTGGCCAACGATTTTGCCGGACTGTACGGTATCGGAATCGCGGCGGTAGGAATGTTGGCGACGGTTGGCGTGACCATGACCGTAGACGCTTACGGCCCGGTGGCTGATAATGCCGGCGGTATTTCGGAAATGGCCGGACTTGGCCCGGACGTACGAGCGATAACCGACAGCCTCGACGCCATAGGCAACACTACAGCTGCTATCGGAAAAGGTTTTGCTATTGGTTCGGCTGCGCTTACGGCGTTGGCGCTGTTTTCGGCTTACTCGATGGCTGTCAACCACGTGAGGGCGGCCCAGGGCATCGAGCCGATGTTGATCGTGATAACCGAGCCCACCGTGGTCATCGGTCTGTTCATCGGCGGTGTGCTGCCGTTCTTCGTTGCAGCCCTGACGATGACTTCGGTCGGCAAGGCGGCGGCGCAGATGGTTGAGGAGATTCGCCGTCAGTTTCGCGAAATCCCGGGCCTGCTTGAGGGCAAGGAAGGCGTCAAGCCCGACTCGGCCCGTTGTGTTGATATATCGACCCGCGCCGCGCTCAAGGAAATGGTCCTGCCGGGCGTTGTGGCGGTGGTTGCACCGGTCGCTGTGGGTTTTATCCTGGGGGCCGAGGCGCTGGGTGGAATGCTCGCCGGTGCCACTCTGGCAGGAGTGCTGTTGGCGCTGATGATGGCCAACGCCGGTGGTGCTTGGGACAACGCCAAGAAGGCAATTGAAACCGGTGCCATTGAAGGCGAACATAAAGGAACCCCCGCGCACCATGCGGCGGTCGTTGGAGATACTGTGGGCGACCCGTTTAAGGACACGTCGGGCCCGTCGATGAACATCCTCATCAAGTTGATGTCAATAGTGTCGTTGGTTATCGCACCACTGCTGGTGTGAGAGAGGAAGCATGAGAGCCTACGAAACCATGATCGTTATTTCTACCCTGCTCGGTGACGAGGCCACAGCCTTGCGCGAGCGCTTTGTTTCGGTTGTCAAGGACAACGGAGGCACCGTCGATACGGAACTCGACTGGGGAGTGCGCAAGTTGGCCTACCCGATCCAGGACCAGACCGACGGCCGCTACCTGTTGCTCGAGTACCAGGCCGAACCGGCTGTGGTGGCTGAGTTGGAGCGCACCCTGCGTATTGCTGACGGCGTGCTGCGCTATATCAGCGTACAGCAGGATCACACAGGGCTGCCCAAGGAGAGACCGGCAGAACCCCCCCGCGACCGGGATTACAGGGACGATCGCCGAGGCCGTGATGACAGGCGAAGCCCCCGCGGCGGTGATTCCTCCCCTCGTGGAGGTGAGGCTACAGCTTCAACTGCTGCCGCCCCCGAAAAAAAGAAAGCAGGGGGTGAGGCCGCCAGCAATGCTCCAGCGGCGCAGGCCGACCCTGCTCCAGCGGCGCAGGCCGACCCTGCTCCAGCGGCGCAGGCCGACCCCGCTCCAGCGGCGCAGGCCGACCCTGCTCCAGCGGCCGATGGAGAAAACGTTGAAAGCGGCGATAAAGAAGTGAGAGGCGACTGAAATGTCAGACGAGAAAAAAGAAGAAGAAGCCAAAACAAGCCCTGCCGAAGGTTCCGCGCCGAAAGCCGCAGCGCCGAAAGCCGCAGCGCCGAAAGCCGCAGCGCCTGAAGCAGCAGCGCCTGAAGCAGCAGCTCCGCCCAAAGTAACTCAGTCTGAAAAAGCCTCGGCAGAATCTGCAAGCCCCGGAAGTGGGTCCTCGGGTGGAGATCGCTCGGGTGGAGATCGCTCGGGTGGAGATCGCTCGGGTGGAGACAGGCGCGGCGGTGACAGTCGTGGCGGTGACAGTCGTGGTGGCCCCCCTTCGCGTGGTGGACGTGCCAAGGGCAGGGGCGGAAGATTTCGAAGAGGACGGCGTCATTGTATTTTCTGCGCGGACAAGGAGCTGCAGATTGATTACAAGTTCGTCGACGTACTCGAAGAGTTTGTCAGCGAAAGAGGCAAGATAGTGCCCCGACGTAGTACGGGCACCTGTGCCAAGCACCAGCGACCATTGGCCCTGTCGATAAAGCGGGCGCGTAACGCGGCCCTGTTGTCGTACACCGGCTCGGGCCTTCAACAGCGTGGGGAGGGAGATCGCTAATGGAAGTAATCCTCAGAGAAGACGTGCCCCAGCTCGGGGTGATAGGCGACGTTGTCAAGGTAAAGGCAGGCTACGCCCGCAATTACTTGCTGCCTAAGGGTAAAGCCGTTACGGCGGACCGTCGCAGCCTGCGCAGCCTTGAGCACGAGAAGGCCCTCATCCAGCTCAAGAAAGAAAATGAGATGGGCGATGTCGACACCCGGCAGAAAGCTTTTGACGGTGTGGCGGTCGAAATCGAAGCCCGCGCTGCAAAGAGTGGCCACTTGTTCGGCTCGGTTACCGCTTCCGATGTGTCCCGGCTTCTCGAAGAGCGGGGCCTGGTCATAAACAAACACGATGTTCAGCTCGTCACCCCGATTAAGGAAGCAGGAACTCACGAGGTCCCGGTACACGTAGGCCATGGTGTCGTTGCAAACATCAAGGTCTCGGTGATTGCCATCGGCGGTGGCGAAGATGATGCAGGCGAGGAAGGCGCGGTGCCCGAAGAGGCGGTGGTCGATGAGCTTTCGGCCGCGACGGACGAAGTAGAAACAACATCTTCCGGGTCAGATGAGGATTCGGTAGATAGCGAATCGGTCGAAGAAGTAGCGGAGGGAGATTCTTCGGAATCCACCGACGCCGACGAGGAAGAGCCCCAGGCGTGATCAGCTGGGCGATTCGGCGTAGAGCTCGCGAAACGTACGCATCAGTTCGGCAAAAGTTGCCAGCAGGGCGGGGCCAAGAAACAGCCCTATGAAGCCGAAGGCTCTCAGGCCGCAGATGATTCCGAAAAACAGTAGCGGCGTTGACAACCGGGCCTGGCTGCTGATCAGGTACGGACGCAGGAGGTTGTCTACAGACGAGACGACCAGCAGGCCCCAGGCGATGAGTGCGCCGGCGGCGACGAGCTGACTAGACAGTGCTAGCGCCACTGCTGCTGGTACCCAAACCAGGGCTGCGCCACCCACCGGCAGGAAGGCGCAAAGGCAGGCCACCGCACCCAGCAGCAGGCTGAATGGTACACCGACTGCCCACAGGGCCAGTCCGACCAGCACTCCCTGGGCCAGGGCGGTCAGCGTAAGGCCCTGCACGACCGCGAGCACGGTTCGTTTGAAACTGTCAAAAATTCTATCGCGGTCAGCAGCCATCATCGGGATACTGCGGCGAAGCGATTCGACGGTCGTCTCGCCATCGCGAAAAAGGAAGAACAGCGTGAAGGTCATGATCCCGGTCGCTATGGCAAACTCAAAAACGTTGCGCGCGATGGCCGTGGCCCTCGTCGCCGCAAACTCGCTTACCCACTTAACCCCTGAAAGAGCGAAACCGGTCGCGTCGACGTTGCCCGAAGCCATGCGCTCACGGAGCCATTGCCAGATAGGCTCAATGAACCACGCTTCGCTAAGGCGGTTGAGTACGGTCAGGTTACCCTCGGCTGCATAACTAGAGAGCGTGCGATAGCCTTCAACTGCTTCCCGTGCCAAGGCCCCGGTGAGTAACAAGCCGGGGACTACCGCGACGGCAAAGACCAGTATCGTCATCAGTCCGGCAGCCAGATTGTCCCAACGCCTCAGGGCGCGCCGTAGCAACTTGAACAGGGGAAAGAAGACCATGGCCAGTACAACTGCCCACATGACCGGCTCGAGGTAAGGCAGCAGTATCGAAAGCAGGACGTAGCCCAGGCCGCCCAGCGCGAGAAAAAGGAACAGGGTTATGATCTGCTGCCGTTTCATCCTGCCTTCATGCTACAAGCGGAGCAGCCGGTGGGCAATAAAACTGCGTGCTTCAATTTGGCGGAGCCGCTGGCGGAGGTCTGCAACGGCGCCCGGAGGGGCCGGCCGGGGAGGGCTGGCCGCCGGGAACGGGTTGACTGCTTCGCGTGAGATTGGTAGTTGGGACAGTTGCGCTACCACTACAGAGGCACGTAGCTCAGTGGAAGAGCACCTCCCTGACACGGAGGGGGTCGGCGGTTCGATCCCGCCCGTGCCTACCAGTGTAGCTGCAAGAAGGTAGTTCAGAGAGTTGAGAAGGAGGACCGGGTAAGCGTAAAAATCAGTCGAGCGGGGTTAAAATGCCGAGGCTTCCCGCCGATAATGAGCGCACGAGACGGATAGAACAGCAGGTGCCTGATAATATCACCGTAACGGTGGGACGAGGGGAGCCCCTTACGATCGAAAAAGGATCGATGGCTCGCGAGGTCCTGCCGAGCCGAGTAGCAGAACGTGCTGTCTGTGTACTCGTGGAAGGGGTCGCGACCGATCTTTCGTCGCCGCTGCTCAATGACTGCTCGTTAGAGCCCGTCATGGCCGAGTCCGGTCCCGGTCTGGAAGTACTTCGACACAGCACCGCCCACCTCCTTGCCCACGCGGTGAAACGCCTTTATCCCTCTGCCCAGGTAACCATCGGCCCCGTCATCGAGGATGGGTTTTACTACGACTTTGCTTACCCCGCCGGTTTCGGACCCGAAGACCTCGAGAAGATAGAGGCAGAGATGTCCCGTATCATCGCCGAGGACCATCCAGTCTCACGCGAGGAACTGCATCAAGACAGCGCCCGGGCGCTCTTTGCCGATAAGGGGGAGGAGTACAAGGCCGAGATCATCGACGACCTCGACGAGCCCACTGTCAGCTTGTATCGTCAGGGTGATTTCGTAGATCTGTGTCGTGGCCCGCACGTCCCATCTACCGGCCAGCTGGGAGTCTTCAAGCTCACCCACGTGGCCGGCGCCTACTGGAGAGGTGACGAGAAGCGTCCGATGCTGCAGCGGATCTACGGGACCGCCTTCGCGAAAAAGAAAGAGCTGTCTTCTCACCTCGCCCGAATAGAAGAAGCCAGGAAACGCGACCATCGTAAGATTGGCAAGGATCTCGGCCTTTTCAGCTTTCACCCCGAAGCCCCGGCGTCACCGTTTTTTCACCCCGACGGAGCTGCCCTCTACAACCAGCTGGTGAGCTACATTCGCGGCCTGTACACCGAGTACGGGTACGAAGAGGTCATCACTCCGCAGATCCTGGACGTGGACCTGTGGCACCGTTCGGGTCACTACGACAACTACGTCGACAACATGTACTTCACGACCGTCGACGACAAGGAATTTGCGGTTAAGCCCATGAATTGCCCGACTCACTGCCTGATGTTCAGCGAGGGCAAAAAGTCATACAGGGATTTGCCGATCAGGATGGCGGATTTCGGCCGTCTGCACCGTTACGAACGCTCGGGTGTCGTACACGGCCTGGCCCGGGTGCGCTCCTTCTGCCAGGACGACGCCCATATCTTCTGTCGCCCTGAAGACATCGAATCTGAAATATCAGCTGTCCTGCATATGATAAACCGTACGCACAGGGCTTTTGGCTTCGAAGAATCAAAGGTCTATCTGTCCACGCGCCCGGCCAAGTCCATCGGGAGTGCCCAGATGTGGGAGCAGGCCGAGGCCACGCTCCGCGCTGTTCTCGAAAAGGAAGCACCAGGCTTCATCGAAAACCCCGGCGACGGGGCCTTCTACGGGCCCAAGATAGATTTTGCGGTAATCGACGCGATGAAGCGGGAGTGGCAGCTTAGTACCGTCCAGCTCGACTTTTCGATGCCTGAGCGTTTTTCGCTGGGCTACGTTGACAGCGATGGCGGCGAACGCTGTCCGGTGATGATTCATCGGGCTGTGCTTGGCTCGCTTGAGCGCTTCATGGCAATCCTGCTTGAGCACACCGGCGGCGCGCTGCCCTTGTGGCTCGCGCCCTGCCAGGTGCGCTTCGTGACAGTGACCGACCGCCAGAACGAATACGCAGCGGCGTCGGTAGAAAAGCTCAAGGCCGCGGGCATCAGGGCCCGGGCCGACCTTCGTAACGAGAAGCTTGGGTTTAAGATAAGGGAAGCCCAGAAACAGAAGGTGCCGGTGATTGCCGTGGTCGGAGATCGAGAGGTCGAAGACGGGACGGTTGCGCCCCGACTCCACGGAGACAGCCAGCTCGAAGCAATGAGTCTCGCGGATTTCAGCGCGTGGCTTATCGAACGTAATGACCCGGAACACGGAGGTGCGTCATAGCGAAAAACGAAGAAACAACAAGGATCAACAAGGCGATACGAGCGAGAGAATTGCGATTGATCGATAGCGACGGGGGCCAGCTCGGTATCGTCACTCTCGACAAGGCCAGGCGTGTGGCCGAGGAGAGAGGGCTCGATCTCGTAGAGGTGGCAGGCACCGCGGACCCGCCGGTCTGTCGGATAATGGATTTTCACAAGTATCGCTACGAGCAGAAGAAGCGAACCCAGGAGACCAAGAAGAAATCGGTGGCCTCGGCGATGAAAGAGGTAAAAATCCGGTCGCGAACCGAAGCCCACGACATCGAGTTCAAGAAGGGCCACATACTCAGGTTTCTCCAGAAGGGGCATCGGGTGAAGATTTCGGTGTTTTTCAAGGGGCGGGAGATAACGAGGCCGGATCTCGGGAGAAACACTTTGGATAAGATGCTTGAATCAATAGCGGAGCACGCAACCCCGGAGGGGGATCCGCGGATGGAGGGACGCCACATGTCGGTCGTGGTTGTTCCAGTCAAAAACTGAGGAGCGGTAGAGAAAAATGCCTAAGGTAAAAACAAGACGTGGTGCGGCGAAGCGCTTCCGGTTCACCGGTAGCGGCAAAATACGAAGGAACAAGGCGTATCTTCGTCACATACTTGCTCACAAATCAGCGACACAGAAACGCAACCTACGAAAAGCGGGAACTGTTTCGAGTGCGGATGAAAAATCGGTCAGGCGGCTGCTGCCCAACGGGTAGTGCCCCTGCGGCGTTCGGCCCCGACGGGCACGAAGCTGCAGACTACGGAGGAAAACAGGAATGTCGAGGGTAACAAAGGGAGTTAAGGGCAGGCGGCGGCGCAACCGCATACTTGCACGAACCAAGGGCTACACGGGCGGCCGCAAGCTGTACCGGCAGGGGCGCGAGACGGTCGAAAAAGGGTTGGTTTACGCGTACCGCGATCGCAAGGTCCGCAAGCGTGAATTCAGACGGCTGTGGATTATCCGCATCAACGCCGCGTGCAAGGAGCTGGGTTTGAGCTATTCACAGCTGATCCACGGGCTGAAGCTGGCCGGCGTTGAAGTTGATCGTAAATCGCTCGCCGAAATGGCGGTCAACGAGAAGGAGGCTTTCGCGGCCGTGGTGAGTGCTGCAAAGGCCGAGTCGGCGGTGTGACCGACGAGATCCCAGGCGGGCTGGAAGACAGCCTCCTGGCGCTGGAGCGTGACGCTTCGGGGCTCGTGGATAAGGCAGGTGATAAAGCGGAGCTCGAAACCGCTCGCGTTGCCCTGTTCGGCCGCCGCGGTTCAGTAACGGCCCTGGGTAAACAACTCGCCGGGCTTAGTGCCGATCAGAAGCGAGCAGCGGGTAAGCGCATCAACAGTCTTAGGTCTTCGTTGACGGAGCAACTGCAGAATCGCAGTGACTCGCTGGATGCGCAGGCCCAGGCCCGCGAACTCGAAGGACCCGCGCTTGACTACACTTTGCCCGCCTATGCTTCGGAGCCCGGGCATCCGCATCCTCTGGCGAGTTCGATGGAGGAAGTGCGTTCGATTCTGGAATCGATGGGTTTCGCCACAGCGGAGGGGCCCCAGGTCGAGGATGAGTACCATAATTTCGAAGCGCTGAATATTCCCGCTGATCATCCCGCCCGGGATATGCAGGATACTTTTTTTACCAAGGACGGCCACCTGCTGCGCACGCATACGTCGCCGGTTCAGATTCGCATCATGGAAAAATCGTCCCCCCCCGTTGCTGTCATAGCGCCGGGCGCGGTTTATCGTCAGGACGATGACATTACCCACTCGCCGATGTTTCACCAGGTCGAAGGCCTGCTCGTGGATAAGGGCGTACACTTTGGTCATCTGAAGGGCGTGCTCACCGAGTTCCTACGGGCGTTATTCGACGAAGACCTTGGCGTGCGTTTCCGTCCGAGTTATTTTCCCTTCACCGAACCGAGTGCCGAGGTCGATATTTCCTGTGTCATCTGCTCGGGGAGTGGGGCAGTGGACAACAGTCGATGCCGAGTGTGTTCGGGTACTGCCTGGGTTGAAATTCTCGGCGCGGGAATGGTGCACCCGGCGGTGTTCGAAGCGGTCGGCTACGACCCCGGAGTATTCAGTGGCTTTGCCTTCGGCGTGGGGATCGAGAGAGTAGCGATGCTTCGCTTCGGGATTGCGGACATCCGCCATTTTTACTCGCAGGACCTTCGGTTTCTTCAACAGTTCTGAGGACCATAGATGCTTATTCCCTATAGCTGGCTGGCCGAATACATTGGCAACCTGCCCGACGCTGCCCAACTTGCAGACAGCTTCACCATGGGCGGACTCGAGGTAGAAGGGCTTGCTGCACCGGCTCCCGGGCTGGCGGGACAGCTTGTTGTTGCGCGGATTGATTCTATCGAGCGGCATCCTGACGCCGACCGGCTCGTGGTCTGCCGGCTTGACGACGGAGACACTGGGCGTGAGGTCGTGTGCGGGGCCAGTAACATGCGGGCCGGTGACCTGGTGATACTGGCCCTGCCCGGTGCCCGCTTGCCGGGTGGCCTTAAGATTAAGAAATCCCGTATCAGGGGTAAGGAGTCTGCCGGCATGCTCTGCGCGGCAAACGAGCTTGGGCTCGCTGAGGCTGGCGACGGCATAATCGTGTTGGCTGCTGACACCGCCGTGGAAGGGGTGGTATCCCCGGGCGACGACGCTGCCGCGCTGCTCGGTCTCGATGACCCGGTGTTTGAGCTTTCGATTACCCCTAATCGCGGCGATTGCCTGAGCGTGAACGGTCTTGTTCGAGAGCTGGGCGTGCTCCTGGGAGTGCCTGTGGTGGGGCCGGGAACTAAGCTACGCCTACCTGAGGGATTCGACCCAACGGCCGATGTCCCTGTTGTCGTTGACCATGGCGATGCCTCTTTCTGTCCAGCCTACAGGGCCCTGCAGCTCGCCGACCTGACCGTTGGTCCTTCACCTGACTATATCAGGCAGCGCCTGGCCGCCTGCGGTTACAGGTCGGTCAACAACATTGTCGATATAACGAACTACGTGATGCTCGAATTGGGCCAGCCCATGCACGCTTTTGACCGAGATCTTCTCCATGGCTCAACAATCACTGTTGGAGAGATCACGACAGCCGAGGAGTTGGAAACACTCGATGGCAACACGAACCAGCTCGAAGCGGGTGACCTCGTAATTCGAGATGAGCGGGGAGTTGTAGCACTGGCGGGTGTCATGGGTGGGCAGCGCAGCGCGATCAGTGACGGCAGTACCCGGGTGCTGCTCGAGAGCGCATTGTTTGATCCCTCGCGCGTACGGCGCACCGCTCGACGCTTAGGCCTCGGGTCGGAATCGTCGTATCGCTTTGAACGCGGGGTCGATGCGGGGCAGGTCGAGGCCGCGCTCTTGCGGGCCGCCAGCCTGCTGGTCAAGCACGCAGGCGCCAGGGTAGAGGGAGGCATGGCAACTTCGGGCGAACTGCCGGCCGAGGGGCGCAGCATCGCTTTGAGCGTCGCTGGCGTCGCGAGCTTGCTGGGCCGAGACGTAGCCGCGGTTCGCTGTCGAGAAATCCTCAAGGCCATAGGGTGCACGGTCACGGGTAGGGGCGATAAACTCAAGGTCGATTCACCGGTCTATCGCAGCGACATAAGCCGAGACGTTGACCTCGTGGAGGAGATCGCACGGGTGGAGGGCTACGACCTCGTGCCGGCGTCCCTTCCTGTTATGGAGATGAACAGCCGGGGCTTCTCGACGCTGGCTGATTTTGAGGGCCGCTCGCGCACGGTGCTGCGCGCGATGGGGTTCACCGAATCGGTGGCGCTTGCGTTTGCCGGAAGTGAAGCGAACCAATCTTTCAGGGGCTTGTTTGGCCGTGAGGGTGCTGCGGTAGAGTTGTTGAACCCGCTGCGCGCGACCGAAACCGAGCTGCGGCGGAGCCTGTTACCGGGCTTGCTCGACGGCTGGCTGGTCAACCATCGAAACGGTTTCGACAGGATAGATCTTTTTTCTATCGGCCGCTGTTTTCAGCTCCTAGATGGGCAGCCGGAGGAATTAGATATCGTCGCGGGAATGCTTTCGGGGCCCCGCCGTGCACGCGGTCCGGGGGATGCGGGACCGCCCACATTGTGGGATGCTAAGGCTGCGGTTGTGGCCCTGGCAGACCTGGTCGGCTGCGCGGATGAAATAAGCTGGACGGCTGTCGAGGACGCGGCGGGTGCGTTGCATCCGAGGGCCAGTGCCAGGGCTTGGATTGGGGACAAGGCGTTGGGCGTCATCACGTCTCTGCATCCCGAACAAAAACGCCGTCGTGAAATAACCTCCGAAATTTGGCTTTTTGAGATTGACAGCCGTGTGCTGGTTGAGTATCGTCCCAGTGCGACAGGGGTTCTTCCGCTGGCTCGGTTTCCATCGTCGGCTCGGGACCTTTCCCTGCTGGTGCCGATGGATTTGCTTGCGGGAGAAGTCGTTCGTGCGGCCGGAGAGCTGGGCGAGCCCCTGCTCAACGGAGTGAGTGTGTTTGATGACTACAGAGGCAAGGGCGTGAAAGAAGGCTACAAGGCTTTGGCGTTTTCCTTTGAGTATCGCTCACCCGATCGGACGCTCACCGATGAAGAGGTTGCCGCCCTTCACTCGCGCGTCGTAGAAATGCTCCTGGCGATGCCAGGTGTTGAACTCAGGGCATGAATATTTTCGAAAGGGAGACCGTGCGCATATGACCATGACCAAGGCGGATATTATCGAACGCATTCATGAAAGGGTTGGGTTTTCAAAGAAAGAGGCATCCGAGGTTGTCGAGTCGGTGTTCGAGGTCATGAAGAATAGGCTTGAAGACGGTGATACCGTCAAGCTTTCGGGCTTCGGCAAGTTTGTCATCAACGATAAAGTCCCGCGCAAGGGACGCAATCCGCAATCGGGCGAAGAGATCGTGATCACCGGACGCCGCGTGCTGAGTTTCAAGCCGAGCCAGGTTCTCAAGAAAACAATCAATTCGGCTTGGCGGTGACCGTAGCGCGGGTGACTGGTGTCGACCGTGATCGATGACCAACAACCGGCAGACGGGATTCCCTCGGACAAACTCTATTTTCGAATCGGCGAAGTCGCGCGCATCGTCGGAGTCAAACCTTATGTTCTCCGCTATTGGGAGTCCGAGTTCTCAGGAGTCCGGCCAGGCAAGTCACGTTCCAACCAGAGGCTCTATCGACGCAAGGACGTAGAGAAGCTGCTCAAGATAAAGGACCTGTTGCACACGCGGCGCTACACGATGGAAGGTGCCCGGCAATACCTCAAGGTCCAGGAAGAACCCGGTGACGAAGAGTTACTGTCCCCGAGGCAACTCAAACGCTTGAGACAGGTGCGCGAGACTCTTGTTGATCTGAAGAAGAAGCTCGAATCTTGATCGCTGGTTTTTTCGGGGCCTGTTTTACCAACAGCAGCTGTTCTCGTAACCAGGCGTAGCCGAATCCCAGCTGATCACAGACATTCACGAACGAGAACGGCGAATCCGTGTCGGTGGACATGATCCAGAACTCGGCCTGTCGCTGCAGTATGTGGGGGTTTGCGCGGTCGTGCTGGGGGGCTGCAAGATAGCAGCGTACCCCGTCCATCAATACCGCTTCGAGCAGGGGAATCTCGGTGGCGGCGAATGAACGGGCCGCCGAACCGGGGTCTACGTCGCCGCAATGTCCCTCCAGGTTTTCGTTTATCGTCCCAGGTTTCTGTGTAGGCATGCGGTGTCAGCAGCAACGGCCGTGCCAGTCTTGAAACCCGCAGCGGGGGCCTCGTCGAGGCCCTGAGGCAGGCCCCGGGCGGCGGAATTTTGTTGATAAGCAGGCTGAATATTGCCACTCCCAGCCTGCTGCCGCCGCGCATGCCTTGCCTTGTGCTGTAATCCGGGCAAGAAAACAGGCCATGTTGTGTCAGCGTTGCATCAAGGCGACGCAAAAAAGGGGTGGCCTGTGTTGAAAATTATACTCTCTCTGTTCGTGGTCCTGCTGCTCCCGGAAACGGCGAGGGCTGAAATCAATTCCGGCGACACGGCGTGGATGCTCACGTCGTCGGCCCTTGTGCTGCTCATGACCCCCGGCCTCGCACTTTTTTACGGCGGCATGGTTCGATCGAAGAACGTGCTCTCTACCCTCATGCATAGTTTTTTTGCGATGGGTATTATGAGTATCCAGTGGGTAGTCATCGGTTACTCACTGTCGTTTGCCGAGGGCAATTCTTTCATCGGCGGTCTCGACTACGTGTTGCTCAACGGCGTTGATTCCAGCCCCGGGCCCTACGCCGACAATATCCCCCACAACGTTTTTATGATTTTCCAGATGATGTTTGCCATCATCACCCCCGCTCTTATCTCGGGTGCGTTCGCGGAGCGCATCAAGTTCAGTGGCTACGTTTTGTTCTCTCTTCTGTGGGCCACCCTGGTCTACGATCCTGTTTGCCATTGGGTCTGGGGTAGCGGTGGTTGGCTGGGCGGCCTCGGCGCGCTGGATTTTGCTGGTGGTACGGTGGTGCACATAAACTCGGGAGTGGCCGCGCTGGCCGTCGTGCTGGTGCTCGGACGCCGGGTGGGCTACCCGCAACAGGCGATGAAACCCCACAACCTCGGGTTGACGGTGCTTGGCGCCGGCATGCTCTGGTTTGGCTGGTTTGGTTTTAACGGGGGCAGCGCCCTTGCCGCCGACGGCTCAGCCGCCAACGCTTTCGTGGTAACCCATATCGCGGCCGCTGTTGCCGCGGTCACCTGGGCGCTGATCGAATCGATGCAGAAGGGCAAAGCCAGTGCGCTTGGTGTCGCCTCCGGCGCAGTGGCTGGCCTGGTTGCCATAACTCCAGCCTGCGGTTTCGTTGGCGTCGGCGGCGCGATTCTCATCGGTGTTGGGGCGGGCGGCCTCTGCTACGCCGCCATCATGGCGAAGTCTCGTTTTGGATACGACGATTCGCTCGACGTTCTCGGTGTTCACGGAATTGGCGGTGCCTGGGGTGCCCTGGCCACCGGCGTTTTTGCCGTGGCCGCGATAGGCGGGACAGCGGGCCTGCTGGAGAGCGGAAATCTCGGGCAGCTGGGCATACAGGCCACCAGCGTACTGGCCACGGCTGTGTACTCTTTCGTTGTTACTTTTCTCATAGCTCGTTTTGTTGATGCGACGGTGGGCTTGAGAGTGAATGAAGAACAGGAAATGACCGGCCTGGATCTGAGCGAACACGGGGAAGTCGGCTACCACTTTTCGGATTGATCATGGGTTGGCCTGCCCACGGGCTGGTTGCCTTGCTGACCGGGCGTGGGTATCTTTGCCGTTGTTGACGGGGCGTGGCGCAGCCTGGTAGCGCACTCGCTTGGGGTGTGAGAGGTCGCTGGTTCAAATCCAGTCGCCCCGACCATTGTCAGCCGGGGGTGCGATGGTCACCCCCGGTCTGGCAACCGGTGTATCGGAGCAAAACCCTGACGGGCGGTCATGATACTTGTCTGCAATGACGACGGCGTGCACGCGCCCGGCCTGGCTGCTCTGGCCGCTGCACTCGCTCCGCTCGACCGTGTCTTCGTGGTCGCTCCGGATCGAGAACAATCTGCGGCTGGCCACGCGATCACTCTTTCGCGCCCGCTAAGAGCCGAGCTGCTACGGGAAGGGTGGATGGCCGTGGACGGTACGCCTACCGATTGCGTCAACCTTGCGGTGAACGGGTTGCTCGACGAGCGTCCGTGGTTGGTTGTATCGGGCATAAACCGCGGCGCGAATCTTGGCGACGACATAACTTATTCGGGTACAGTTTCGGCTGCGATGGAGGCCGTGCTCCTGGGAATTCCAGCTATTGCTGTTTCCCAGGCGGGGAAATCGAACTTTGATTACGGCGCGGCAGCCTGCTTTACCGCAAATCTCTGCCGGGTGGTCAAGCATTCAGGCCTGCCGGATGATACACTGCTGAATGTGAACGTGCCTGAGAATCGCAAGCGTGAGGGCTTCGTTGTGACGCGGCAGGGCCGCCGCCGCTACGGTGACGCCATTGTTGAGAAGACGGATCCGCGTGGCCGAAAGTACTACTGGATCGGCGGCGACGACCTGGGGTTCGATGACGAACCCGGTACAGATCTCGCCGCGGTACATGCCGGGCTGGTTTCGGTGACACCCTTGCATCTCGACCTTACCAATCACGGCTCGCTCGGTTTTCTCGACGACATCCAGAAGACCTGGGCACCGGACTGATCGCAGCGACATCTCGCCAAAACGTTCCACCTGCAAATGCTTACCCAGCTCGCACTACTGGTTGCCATCACTTTTGTTCCCGCCCTGGAGCTGCGTGCGTCTATCCCTTATGGCTACCTCGAATCATCGATGCCCTTCGGTCTCGCGGTAGCTGTCTGCTTGCTTGCCAACGTGGCACTGGCGCCGGTAGTTTGGATTTTTCTGGATCGTGCGGTTCACCTGCTGCTGCGCTTTGACTGGATACGCGTGATCTACGAAAAAATGGTCGTCCGTACCCAGCGCAACGTGGAGCCTTGGGTCAACAAGTGGGGGGTGCTCGGGCTCGGCCTGTTCATCGGCATACCGTTGCCGGGGTCGGGAGTTTACTCGGGTGCGTTGGGCGCCTACCTGCTGGGGTTTCGATTCAGGGACTTCATGGCGGCTTCTGTAATAGGAGTGCTGATGGCCGGAGGCATTGTCAGCCTGGTCATGGTGTCGGGTAGCAGTGCTTTTGACCTGCTCCTGGCAAGGGGTGCGCGGTGAACAAGGCAAGAGTGCTGGCTCCCGTCGTCGCGACGCTCGTCGCTTCGTTGGCCATTGGGTGTTCGACCGGTGTTATTCACACGGTGCGAACCGGCGAGAACCTGTACCGCATCGGCAAGGCCTACGGGGTTCCGTACCTTCAGTTGGGTAAGGTTAATGGGCTGGACAAGCCTTTTACTCTGCAGCCGGGAGACAGGATTTTTGTGCCCGAGGCCTCTCGGGTTCTACCGGTCGGGGTTATCACGCCGCGTTCTATTCGCAGTTCTCCGCCAAGGACCGTGAGCCCGCGACCGGCGCGAAAAACGCCGGTCGCTCGAACGACAGTCAAGAAAAGTGGAGGAGCCCAGGCTGCCGCCAGGATTAAAGAACCGGCCCCGGCTGAAACGGCAGCTGTCAAGAAACCCTCGACTGCTTCGGGACTGTTCGGCTGGCCGACGGAAGGCAAACTGACTTCGAGTTTCGGACCCCGGGGGGCATCTCATCATGATGGGATCGATATTGCCGGTGAAGCTGGCAGCGCCGTGATTGCGGCGCGAGCCGGCAAGGTCATATTCAGCGACCAGCTGCCAGGCTACGGTTGGATGATAATACTGGAACACGACAGGGGCTTCAGTACGCTCTACGCTCACAACAGTAGCAACCGGGTAGCAGTGCGCGACCAGGTATCCCGAGGGCAGCGCATTGCCGACCTCGGTTCATCGGGCCGTACGGCCAAGCCGCACCTTCACTTTGAAATCCGTCGGCGAAATGTGGTACGGGACCCCATGTACTACCTTTCAGAATCCGGGCAGCAAAGATTAGCCGGTCGCAGTAACTGAAGTGGATCTCCGGGAACTCGTCCGCACGATACACGACTTTCCCAAACCTGGTATAGCGTACCGGGACATCACCCCGCTGCTTTCTGACGCGGCCGCTCTTCGCGCCGTGGTCGATAGCATCGCCGATCGCTTTCGCGGCGAGGTAGACACGGTCGTGGGTATCGAATCGAGGGGCTTTATCATCGGCGCGCCGGTGGCCTACGCCCTTGGGACGGGCCTGACCCTGGTTCGAAAGGCTGGCAAGTTGCCGTCGAAGATCGTGTCCGAGGACTACGAACTTGAGTACGGCAGCGATTCTCTGGAGATCCACAGCGATGCCCTGGCCACGGGGGTACGCACGCTCCTGGTCGACGATCTCCTTGCTACCGGGGGCACTGCCGCGGCGACTGGGAAGCTGGTAGAAGGACTCGGCGCAAAGGTGATCGCATGCGCCTTCGTCATAGAGCTCGAGGCGCTGGGGGGGCGCGCGCGGCTTGCCCCTCACTCCACTTTTTCCCTTATCCAGTACAGCGATTGATGGCGCTTGCGTTGATACACATTACAAAGCGCGATATGGCTGCGTTCAAGTAGTCATGAGCGATCCATTAACAGATCTCTACGAGCCCCTGCTCGAACTCATACGGCGGACGTCTACTGACCTGCCGCGGGATATCGACGAGGCCATGACCGCCGCCCGCGAAAAGGAAGAACCCGGTTCGGCAGGGGAGAACGTTTTTAATATTCTCCTGCAGAACATCGAGATGTCACGTGCCGGTACCAGTCCGCTTTGCCAGGACACCGGCATGATTTCTTTCTACGTCCAACACCCCTGCGGAATGTCGCAGTTGGCGTTCAAGCGGGTCGCCGAACGGGCGGTTGCAGCTGCTACCGCGGAGAACCGTTTGCGTCCCAATTCGGTCGATTCACTGAGCGGCGAGAGCGTGGCCGACAACCTTGGCGCGGGGATGCCGGTTTTTCACTTCGAAGAGTGGGAGAGCGACGAGATAGACGTTCACCTGCTGCTCAAGGGAGGTGGCTGCGAAAACGTTGGTGCTCAATTCTCGCTTCCCGACGTGGGGCTGGGTGCGGACAGGGATCTCGCGGGTGTAAAGAGATGCGTTCTTGAGGCCGTTCACCTCGCTCAGGGGCGCGGCTGCGCGCCGGGTATCCTCGGTGTCGGAATTGGCGGAGACCGCATGGGATCCTACGAGTTGGCCAAGGTGCAACTGCTGCGCTCGCTCACCGATACCAACCCGGACAGAGTGTTGGCTGATTTTGAAGAAGAAATGTTCGAGCGCTGCAACGAACTGGGCATCGGGCCCATGGGTTTCGGTGGCAAGACGACGTTACTTGGCATCAAGGCTGGTGTTCGTAACCGCATACCCGCCTCCTACTTCGTGTCAGTGGCTTATGCCTGCTGGGCCCACCGGCATCGTCGCCTGGTTGTTTCGAAGGGCAAGACGGAAATCATCTGAAGGGGAGGTGGACAATCATGATAAACCTCCAGGTACCCATTGATGAGAAAATGGTCAGGTCGCTGCGGGTCGGTGACCAGGTTTCGCTGTCCGGAGGCGTGATCACCGCCCGCGACCGCGCGCACAAGTACCTCGTTGAGGAGTTCGTTGAGGCTTCGCGGCCCAAAGAGGATGAACGCGAGAACCTACTCCGAATCGAGCAGCGATTGAAGGATGGGGTCATCTACCATTGTGGCCCCGTCGTTAAAGAGCACGCTGACGGACGTGTAGAATTTGTCTCGGCTGGCCCTACTACGAGCATCAGGGAAGAAGGTGTCGAGGCCGAGGTCATCGAGCGTTTTGGAGTAAGGGCAGTTATCGGCAAGGGCGGCATGGGTGCGAGAACGCTTTCGGCGCTCAAGGAGCACGGCGCTGTTTATCTCCACGCCATCGGTGGAGCGGCAACCTTTCTCGCTCGTAACGTGGAGCGGGTGGATGGGGTGGTCCATCGCGATTTCGGTGTCCCCGAGGCCATGTGGGAAATCGAGTTGAAAGACTTCGTTGCCGTGGTAACGATGGATTCGCACGGGGGGAGTCTCCACGACGAGGTTCGCGAGGCGTCGGCTTCGAACCTGTCGGGGGTGCTGGCTTCGATGGGGCAGGCGCCGGTCGATAAGCGGCAGCGTTAGCTCCCCAGCGCTCCGGGTAAGATGCACAGCTTCAAGGACATGATGAACGACGTGGTGAACTACGGGTCTTGCTGCGAGTGTGGAACCTGCGTCCTGGTCTGTCCACACAACATCATCGAATATATCGATGGCAAGCCCAAGCAGACGGCCAAGGCTTCTGCCGCCCACGACTTCTGCGGCATCAGCGAGGGCATCGGCTGTGATGTTTGCGCGCAGGTCTGCCCACGAATAGGGGACAGGGAGTTTCACCTGCACGACAGCGTGTTTGCTGAGCAGAAAGCTCAGACCTTTGACGGTGGTTTCGGTAAGTACCAGGAGATCTTCGTCGCTCGTGCGGTTGACCAGGCTGTGCTCGACATCGGCCAGGACGGTGGAGTGGTGACGACGATCCTGCTGCACTGCCTTGAGCAAGGGCTCATCGACGGGGCGGTCGTGTCGGCACCCGATCCCGAAAAACCCTGTTCGCCGAAACCCGTATGCGCTACGACGGCCGACGAGATACGCGACGCTGCCGGTTCCTGGTACACGTACTGTCCCAACGGCCTTGCGATGGAACAGGCGGCGGAAAAGGAATGCGAAAGCGTGGCCTTCGTTGGCGTCCCTTGCCAGGTGACTCCTCTTCGAAAAGCGGAGCTGTTTGATCCCGGCCTGCTTGTCAACGAGCGCAAGAAACCCAAGCATCTCGAGCGACAGGCGGCGAGTATCAAGGGGCCTGCCGACCGGGTAACGCTCAGTATCGGGTTGCTCTGTTCCGAGGTGTTCGATTTTGCAGGCTTGATGGAGGGCAAGATACAGGGCGAGCTTGGTATTCCCCTGTCGACGGTCCGCAAGTTCAATGTAAAGGGCAAGGTCCTGGTCTACCCCGAAGAGGGCGAGGTCGTCGAGATCGAGCTGAAGGATGCGCAGCAATATGCTCGCGAGGCCTGTGAACACTGCGGTGATTTCTCGGCGGAGCTCGCCGACATCTCCTGTGGCGGCGTGGGCGCCATGGACTGGACCATAACTGTTGTGCGAACTGACCGAGGCCGCGAAATCATGGACGGGGTCGTGGCGGCAGGTTTGGTTGAAAGGCGTCCGATTGAAGAGTTCGAGGGCTCGTTGAAAACTATGTTGCGGCTTGCTCGCCGTCAGCACCAACGAGTACCGGCGGAAATAGTTCTACCTGCGGCTGTTCATCCGCCCCATTTTTCTAAGCCTGGCTGAGGCTTAAGAGTGCACTGCCCCCCCGAGCGGGGGGCAATTACCCTTGACACTCGTGGGTCTACGGTTCTATTGTCACAGGGTTCACCCTCGACCTCAGGAACCCCATTTTTTCTGCGGTCACTTTACGGTGTCCCGTTTGTACCAGGAGGTACCATGAAAGATTTTCTCCGGCTTGTCGTATCCCGTCTCTCTGTGATGCTCTTCCTCGCGTTCCTGGGCCTTGCGGCCAGTGGCCAAGTGGCTGATGCGGCTTGCATAGGCGCCGGCGTTGTCGACGACATCAACGACTGCGTCGCCGTCAACAAGGGTAGCAAGGACTGCCTGCTTGGCTTTTCGATTGACGGTGACGGACTGGGTAATCCGCCCATCGACCCGAAAAAGGGTGTGCCGGCCACCAAGATAGACTGCGAGGATGGGGCGGCCTGCGACCGTGACGGGCACGTCAACGGGCGCTGCACCTTTCACGTGGGAATGTGTATCAACATGGGCAGCTGCTCGAGCTCACTCGGCACGCTGACCGTGAAGAAGCCATCGGCCAAGGACGCCAAGGACGCGATAAAAAAGGAGGCCGAATATTCACAACGCCTGCTGCTGGTGGACGGCATAGGCAGCATGCTTCCCGATACGGCTGAGGTCTGCACCGAGTCTGACCTGGAGTTCGTGGTGCACCTGAAAAGCAAGGGTGGCTTCTGCGCCAGTCCGTCGGGACAGAAATGCAGCAACGACCAGGACTGTGATGACTACTGCGTGCGGACTTACAAGAAAGGCAAGGGTAAAGTGAAGGCGCAGGTTGACGATGGCGGATCGGAAAAGGATGCCGACGCCCTCAAGTTCACCTGCTTGCCGGGGACGCCGGGATCGGCTGCGGGCGCCGAGGGCCTACAGGTTGCCGACGCGGCCGACCTCATTGGCGGACCGCTTGCCATGGGTCGCACTGGCGACTGGTTGTTGCGCAACAGCGATGTGAGGGTGGTGGTGCGCGATTCGGGACGCTTGCACTCGTTTATGTTGACCCAGGGTGGGCACATTATCGACGCGGACCTCGTCAGGGACGATCCCTCCGAAGACCGAGACAACTTTCAGGGCATGCAGGCACTGATCAACCTCGAGGCTACCCAGGCCACCACTGCAGTGTCTGTGCTCAACGACGGTACGGACGGGAACCCGGCTATAATTCGCACCACCGGGCCCGATGACCTTCTTGACGTGATCACCCCCCACCTCGCGATATTCCAGGCGGGCAACACGCTGACCGTGGGGCCGGAAACCATAGACACCGATTTGCCGCTGGCCCTGCAGACCGACTACATTCTGCGCGCCGACAGCAATTACGTTCAGATTGCCACCACAGTTGAGAACCTGGGAGCCACCGACCTGAGAATCCCAATGGGTGATTATCTGAACGGCGGTGGCGCACTTGAAATGTTTGCTCCCGGGCTCGGTTACGGGGAGGCCTTGCTGCGCCTCGGCGGCGACGGCGGGTCGGTCGCTCCCCAGGGCCTGGACTACATCGCCTACCAGGGCGCGGGTGTGGGCCTGGGCGTTACCTACGGGGTAGTTTTCCCACGATCGCTAGCGACCGTGGGGATCAACAAGTACAAGGACGGCACTTTTTATACCGGCGCTTTTATCCAGTCAGGAGTCGGCGCGTGGATTCACAGGCAGAACCTCGTCGGCTATCTCAATGGCCCCTACCTGACTAAGCCCGAAGCGCCGTTCGAGGTACTGGCCGGTGGTACCAACACCCTCAGGCGCTGGTTTGTCGTTGGCGAGACCGTGGCCGACGTGACAAGGGCCAGGGAAGAACTGTTCGGCAACGCGCTGGGTGCCATACAGGGAACAATTTCGGTAAACGGAGTACCGGTCGCTAACGCTCGCGTGGCCTTCACCAAGTTGCCTGGCAACAGATGCGGATTTGCGGCGCCCGGCCTCAACTGCGCCAACGTTTATTCTGCTACCCTGACCGACGAGAACGGTTTCTACCGGGCATACGTCGTGCCTGATAACTACGATGTGCAGGTACGCGTCGACGGCGTCCCCTACGAGGCTAGTGCCAGCGAACCGGCGGCCCATCCGGTTACGGTCAAAAAGAAGAAAACGGAGGTGGTCGACATCGACTTTCCCCAGTCTTCTGCGATACAGGTCAACGTGGTCGACCAGAACGGATCCCCGCTGGCGGCCAAGGTCAGCATCGTGGGGTTCGAGGCCAGCCCCGACCCACTTAACATGGACAGCGTAGCTGGGCTGATCGAGAACCCGGGCCGCTATTTTGGAGAGCCCTACGAGGACAAGGACGCAGACATCTACGGGATAGTAGACGTCCTTTTTGCCGGTATTACCGGCACCTTGCCCACGACTGCCCTTGAGCCGGGCAACTACCACGTGGTGGTTTCTCACGGTGGCGAATACGACGTGTATGATCAGGCCGTGACCCTGGTCGCCGGCGCCACTACTGTTGTAAACGCGACCGTGAACCGCGTGGTCGACACGACTGGTTTCGTTTCAATAGACACCCACGTGCACATGATCAACAGCGCCGACAGCGCCATGAGCCGGGAGAGGAGAATTCTCTCCATGTTGGCCGAGGGCGTGGATTTTTTCTCCAATACCGACCATGACTTCGTGCACGACCTCAGCGCCGAAGTTTCAAGTATGGGGGCTGACGCCCTGGTGAAAACGGCACCCGGCGACGAGGTGACGAGCTTCGTTTATGGTCACTTCAATACCTGGCCGCTGGTCGTCGACACGGGCTCGCCCATTGGCGGTGCTTTTGACTGGGGTAGGGCCGGCACCGTTCCGGGCGCGGGGTATCCTTCGGTAGGCAGTTACGACCTGTTGCCCTCGGAGATAATGGCCGGATTCAATCCCGCCACTCAGGTCATCCAGATCAATCACTTCAACAGCCTGGGGCTAGGTTATTTCAATAACCTGGGAATCGACACTGAAGCCGTGCCTCCAGTGAGTAGCTCGTTGGTGTACGTTTGTACGGCCGGCTGGCGAATGGGTTTGCCATGTGAGCCCGAGATCTGTCGCGGCGGTGCCAACGACGGTCTTGATTGCGTCGACAACACGGATTGTCCAGACGGTGTCTGTAACGAGCAGGGGTTAGGTCGCGATTGCCCAGCTGGCGGGGGTGTCTGCGCACCATCGCCCGACAACCTGTCCTCCTTCATTCGCCTGGATCCGGCGGTGGCCAACTTGTACGACGACGGTTACACGGCTCTCGAGGTCTGGATCGAAGGTGGACGTTCGCAGACCAATCTCATGCGACACGATAACATGGGCGACTGGGCGGGCCTCTTGAACCAGGGCGCTTTCAAGACCGGCATTGCCGATTCGGATACTCATCACGCGGCAGTTGTACCAGCCGGTTCACCTCGCACCTTTGTTGCGTCTTCCACCGACGATCCGGGTCTCATCAACCCTTCCGAGCTCGCTCTCAACGTGAACGCCGGTCGTGCCATGGGCTCGAATGGACTGTTCTTGCGGGTAGGCCTGGTAGGGGACGCGGCTGCTACAGCCGGGCACGGTCTGGCCGATTCGTTGACGGTACCTGCCACCGGCGGGAGCGGTTCGATCGAGGTCCACGTGGAAGCACCGACCTGGGCCGAGTTCGATACCATCGATGTATACATGAACACGGCTCCGGAATGTGAGACCGGGATCACCTTCATGGGTGTGGCCGACCGGCGTTGCGACGCGACACCGACAGCCACTTATAACGCTGGCGTCGATTTCACGATCAACACCACTGTTGGGGTGAGCGGTTCGGGTCAGCGGCTTGAGACTGACTTGAGCATTCCGGTTACCGTGAGCGAAGATACCTGGGTCATAATCGTTGCCAGGGCCACCGACGGAGTGTCGAAGCCCCTGTTTCCCGTGATCCCTGTGGACCTCCAGCACACGACCTTTGTGAACGCGACCCTCGGGCAGCTCACCGATTCGGCGAGTTCGCCGCCCTGGAACCTGGGTGAAGAGGGTGTGCTGGCCACCGCGTTCAGCAACCCGTTGTTCTTTGATTTTGAGAACGACAGTTTGTGCAACGGCGGCAGTAGCTGCCCCTGATTGTAAGGGTTTCTACCGGTCGATTTCGCTCGACCGTTCAGCTTGATAGAATGACGGGTCCCGTAAGGGGCCCGTTTTTTTTCGTGAGATTTTGACCTGTTTCTGTAGAATACCAGGGGAATTAATGTTGATAAGCAGTCGAAAATTGGCCGCGTTACTGTTCTTTGTCGCGCTGGGGACCGGCGCCTTGGCGACCGTCGCCCAGGCGGCGGAGCCGAAGACCTTTTTTGACCATTTAGAATCTTCCTGGGCCGTGGGGCGGATTCAACTCAGCGATCCACTGATTTTCCGGGATGGCATGCTGTTGGCTTTTCCGGGGCAGATAAAAGAGCTCGTTCACTCCAGGCAGGGTAAGCCGCGTTCTATCCTGCTCGTTTTTGAGATTCGCGACGTCGACGGATCGGTTCCCTTTGCTTCCGGAGACGAGCTTTTCGGGCCTATTTCACTGGTGCCTCGTTACACCTACTGGCGTGATAACCTTCCCCATGGCCCACACCACCAAGTGCCTGGCGGGCGACGCTACATTTTTACGGGAGGCGACATCGCCCCCGCGATGGTAGCTGCGCGGTCCTACGCCGCGGCGATGAAACTCGACATGCCGGAACGCGCGCGGCTGAAAATTTCTTCGTTGGTGACGGCGCTCGATAGTAGCCTGGACGTGATCGCCTCGGATGCTGCCAGGGAGTTGACGGCTTATCCGGTTCTGGAACGAGACCTCGACGAAGAAAGCCAGGAAGCACTCGGCGCGTGGTTGGATTCGGATGCCGATATCGATCGCCGCGCGAGACTTATCAGTGCGCTGGGCGCGCGCTCGGTCAACAAGATGGCCGCGGCTCTCGAATCTCTCTCGACCAGGGATGACGACACCGGTGCGGCCTCATTGCTTGCGCTCGACACCATGGCCAGGCCCCGGACTACGGCGCTGCTGCTGGGCCTGCTCGACGCGAAAGCGGAGTCGGTAAGGGCTTTCGCCGCCGGTAGCCTCGGGCTGAGGGCCAGGACGGACGCCGCGGCCAAGAAAAGTGCCTTGGCGCTGCTCAGGTCCGACCAGTCGGCCGTGGTTCGTTCGTCGGCGGCGCTCGGGCTTGGTGCGGCCGGGGAGACCGACAGCCTCGATGGCCTGCAGGCTATGCTGATGGCCGGAGACGAGGCCAGTCGTGCGGCCGCAAAGGCTCTTGCGAACCTGGGCGGCGAAAAAGCCATCGCTGCTCTCAAGGAAGCCATTACAGGCGGGCCGAACGAGGCCATGGTGGGTGGCGTGCTGGCCATCGTTGAAACGGATGAGTGTTCGGACTGCATGGAGTTTCTGCTGTATCAGCATGAAAACCACCCAGAGAAGGCTGTCCGTGACCTTGTCGGTGTTTTACTCGAAATTGATCAGGGGGGACATGGTCACGACAACGATCAGAGCACTTTTCACTGATCCGCAGGGAGTTCCCACGCGCGTCGCACCGGCGATGATGGTCCTTCCGGCTGCCGCGGGGCGAGGCTGCCTGTTCGCGCTGTTCGCGCTGTTCGTAGCCGTGCTCTGGCTTCCATTACGACCAGCGAGCGCCGACGTTGCGGCAGGCGACCTGGTAGACAAGGACAACATAGAGGAGGCGATAGAGTTTCTGCACCCCGGGCTCGAGTGGTGCGTAAGGCGCGGGCTGGTGATGGAGATCGTCGAGACCGGCAACAATAGCTATCCAGCGGTCTACGATAAAGCGACGGAGAAATACCAGGCCCAGGTCGAGATGGCCGCCGATGGCCGCACCTTGATCAATTACGTCGCCGGCCAGCCCTTCCCGTTACTCGACCCCAATGATCCCGAGATAGCTCGCAAGATCATGTGGAACTACTACTACAACCCCTTTCTGACCGACGATTTTACCATCAAGTACTTTGACGCCGACACCGGGCCCATCACGCCGCGCGGCATGGTGATAGAGCGGCATTTTGTCATCGAACAACTGCGCAGGCTCATGTACAACGGTCGTGTACACGTCGACCCGAAGCCCGAGTTCCTGCCCAACCTCGAGAAGTACCGTCACCAGGAATCCCTGCACCCCATCATTGAACCATTCGACCTCAAGGGCATCGGTTCGTCGACAGCGCGCTATATGAATCCGGATCGTTCGGACGACACCTGGTTGTACATACCGCAACTGCGCAGGGTCAGGCGCTTGTCGTCTGCCCAGCGCAGCGACGCGCTGTTCGGGCAGGACATCGACATGGACAGTTACGGGGGCTACTCGGGAAACCCGGCCTGGTTTGACTGGCGGTTTCTCGGCGAAAAAACGATCCTGGGCGCGGTGCACGGCAAGCGTTGGCCGGCCCACTGGTGCGAAGGCGGCGGCGATTTCGTTTTCTGTGACACCTGGGAAAAGCGAGACGTCTGGGTCATAGAGGGGCGTGCCCACATGCCGACCTACGCTTACGGCAAGCGCGTACTTTTTGTCGACAAATTCGCGTTCTACACGCCGTCCACCGACATCTACGACAGGGGCTTACAGCTCTGGAAAATCTGGATCAACGGCATTAACGTGGGCAGGCGCCCGTTTCCGGAGGCCAAGGTTTCTGTGTACGATTACGACACGGGCTTTATACCGAATATCACCATGGTGGACATGCAGCTCGAGCACGCCACCAGGGCGGCACTGCCCAGCCACCAGTTTCCCGAAGAGGAAGGCTGGTACTGGAACATGGGGCCTAAGGTCGGCCTGCATCCTGATTTTTTTACCGTGGCCGAACTCATCCGCACAGGGCGCTAAGAGTATGGCCGCAACCGCTCGCAGCCGGCGGTATTCTCCGGAAGAAATGATTCGCCTCGAGCGGTTACTCTGGGACACGGGCTACTGCCACGTGGCGGGGGTGGACGAAGTCGGGGTAGGGCCGCTGGCCGGTCCCCTGGTGGCCGCCGCCGTGGTCTACCCGCCGGGTAGTGAACCGCTTGCGGTAGCCGATTCCAAGGTGTTGAGCGCCGCGCGGCGGGTGGAGCTCGATGGGCAGATCCGTGCCGGTGCTGAGAGCATTGGGATAGGCCGGGTCGAAGAGGCTCGTCTCGATGAAATTGGTGTGTACCAGGCAGGGCTGGAAGCAATGCGGCTTGCAGTGGAACAACTACTCCCGCTGGCCGACTACCTGCTCGTGGACGCCCGCAGGATACCCGGTGTTGAGCAGGGGCAGTCGGCTTACAAGAAGGGGGATACGTTTATCTATTCGGTGGCCTCGGCCTCTATCGTAGCCAAGGTATACCGTGACGCACTGATGCTCGATGCCGGGAAGCGATTCCCCGGGTACGGATTTGAGCGTCACATGGGTTATGGAACCGCCGAGCACATGACGGCGCTCGGTGAATTGGGGCCTTGCAGCATTCATCGTCGTTCGTTCGAGCCGGTGAGGAAAGCCCTCGCTAGCATGGCTACGGTCGCTGATTCTTCACCTGTCGAGGCCGGTTGCTTGGGAACTACTGACATTTCCGAGCCCAACGAGGAAGCGCTATGAAAGAAAAATACCTGCTACCGGCTATGGCGGTCGGTGTGTTTGTGGGGACGGCCTGGGGCTGGGTAGGTGGCGAGGCTGCGCTCTCTACCGCGTGGATCGGGGATCTCTTTCTCGACCTGCTCCGGGTGCTGGTTCTACCGTTGATCTTCTGTTCGATGGTCGACGCCGTGGCCGGACTGTACCGCATGGGCAGCTTCAATCGTATCGTCGGGCTGACTTTTTCCTGGTACTTGGCGACCACCGTGATCGCGGTTACTACGGGCCTGGTGGTCGTGAGTATCTTTGAACCCGGTGTCGGTGTCTCGTTGGGAAGCAGTTCGGCTCCGAGCGTTCAGGCCACGAGTGTGCAGAATATAGTCGGTAGTCTTTTCACAGACAACCTTTTCGAAGCCGCCGTGTCGTTCAAAGTTCTACCGGTGATGCTGTTTGCGCTGGTCTTCGGCCTGGCACTGTCTTCGGCGGGAGAGCGTGCGGAGTCCGTGAGGAACTTTTTCGGCGCCAGTACCGCGGCCCTGCTGCGCATGGTTCACTGGCTGATGTTTGTCGCTCCGCTGGGTATTGCCGCCCTGCTGGCCGCGCACCTGGGCAAGGCGGGTGGCGGCGCTGCTTTTTTTGCCGAGGTGGCAGCCATCGGCAAGTATTGTTTCTGCGTAGTGCTGGGACTGGGAATACATGGCTTCATCGTATTGCCGGTTCTACTCAAGCTGCTAACCGGGAGATCCCCTTTTCGCTACGCCTATAACCTGGGCGAAGCGCTGCTGACGGCTTTCTCGACAGCCTCGAGCTCGGCAACCCTGGCGCTGACAATGGACCTCTCCGAAAAACGAAATAGCATCCGTTCTGATACGGCCAGCTTCGTTCTGCCGCTGGGCGCGACCGTCAACATGGACGGAACCGCTCTCTACGAGGCAGTTGCCGTGATGTTCATCGCCCAGGCCACGGGCATCGAGGTGTCTTTTGGAGGACAGGTGCTGATCGTTGTCACGGCGACGCTGGCATCGGTCGGCGCGGCGGGTATTCCGCAGGCAGGGTTGGTGACCATGGTGCTTGTACTGGAGGCCGTGGGGCTGCCGGCGGACGGGATATCCGCAATTTTGGCTGTTGATTGGCTGCTTGACCGATTTCGGACAACGGTTAACGTCTGGGGAGACGCCGTCGGAGCGGGGGTGGTTGACGCCCAATCAGAGGGTGTTTTGCACGGCCCCGTGTAATGGGGTAGCTTCCCGGGTTGAGGTAAAGAAAAGCTCCATGACACTTTATGACCATCCCAACTGCCCGTTCGCACAAAAAGTGCGGATTGTACTGGCAGAAAAAGAACTTTCTTACGAGACCGAGACCGTGGACCTTGCTGCGGGTGCCCAGCGCAGCCCTGAGTTCAGGCGTTTGAATCCCTTCGGGCAGGTTCCAGTCCTGGTCGACGAGGAGGTCGTTGTCTATGAGTCCAGCCTCATAAACGAGTACCTCAACGACGAGTACCCTTTTCCTAATCTCCTGCCCGAGGATTCGGCCGACAGGGCCAAGGCCCGCATGCTCGAAGATTACGCAGACAAGGTTTTTACCCTTCCGGGTATGTCCCTGAGGTGGGAGCTCACGGTAGCGGCTGGGGATCGTAACGAGAAGAAGTGTGACACGGCCCGCAACGCAATCAGGTCCGGCCTGGCCATGCTCAACGGGATGCTCAAAGACAAGGAATACATAGTCGGTTATTTCTCGATCGCTGACGTGTCGTTTGCGCCACTGGTCCTGGACCTGGCTTCCCTTGAAATGGAACTTGATCTCAAGCCACCGGTAGCCGAGTGGATAGCCCGCCTCAAGAGCCGCCGCAGTGTAGAGTCGCTGCGCCTGGTGGCCTGAATTATCTACCCTGGTCTCGATCACGACGTCAGGGGAGTTGGAGATCTGAATGCGTAGACCTGAGGAGCTCGGGTTTCGGGAGCGAATCTATCTTCCCGCCATCGTCGGGGGCCTGTTCGTCACCGGCAGGCGCTTCTGGCGCAACCTGCTGGGGCACGTCCTCCAGCAGCTGGGCCTTCATGGCGGCTCACCCTCGGTTACAATTCAGTATCCCGATGCCCAGCTAAATTACGGGGAGGGGTATCGCGGTGCCCACCGACTTACCCTCAAAGATGACGGTGCGGTTAACTGCACGGCTTGCTTTCTCTGCGCCACCGCCTGTCCCGCTCGTTGCATTAATATCGAAGCTGGGGAACACCCGGACAACGCCGTTGAGAAATATCCAGTGCGATATGAGATCGACACTTTGCGCTGTATCTACTGCGGTTACTGCGTAGAGGCTTGTCCCTGCGATGCTATACGAATGGATACCGCCGTTCACCCGGGAGTGCCCGGTTACAGCAGGGTCGATTTCATCGAAGACAAGGGCCAGCTGATGGGCCGATCCCGGGTTATTGAGAACGAAGGCCGAGCGGCCCTGATGAAAGAACATGCCGAGCAATCCGCGGGTGACCAGCCCCGCAGTGCTTCGTATTCAAGCTGAGCCCGAGTCCAGCCTTCGTACGGCCGCCCCTCCGCTTTTGTCCTTTAACCGGTCAAACTACCAACTAACGCTGGTTCGAGCTAAACTGGCCGCTCGACCGAGCCGCGCCGCCGCGGTCTGGAGGAACCGACATGGCCAGTACCTACGATGAAATCCTAGCTGACGCGCGCCGCGAAATACCCGAGGTCACCGCGGATGAAGCCGAAAAACTGCTGGCTGCCGCGGACGGCCACGTCGCGGTCGACGTGCGCGAAAAAGAAGAATTTCGCGAAGGCCATGTCCCCGGCGCCTTGAGCCTGCCCCGGGGGTTTCTCGAAATGCAGGTCGAAACCAAGGTTGCCGATCACGACACTCCGCTGGTTGTTTACTGCCAGAGTGGGGTGCGGTCCATGCTGGCGGCTCGTCAACTCAAAACCATGGGTTACAGCAGTGTCTGCTCGATGGCCGGGGGCTACGGGGCCTGGAAGGGCGCCGGGCACGAGTGGGAGAAGGATTTCGCTTTCACACCCGAACAACTCGAGAGGTATAGCCGCCATTTTCTCCTGCCCGAGGTCGGCGAGGAAGGGCAGGCCAAGCTGCTCAAGGCCAGGGTGCTTTGCCTTGGCGCGGGCGGTCTCGGCTCGCCGGCGGCTTATTACCTCGCGGCTGCGGGCGTAGGCACCATAGGCATAGTCGATGATGATGTCGTCGATATGTCCAACCTTCAACGACAGATATTGCACGCCAACGACAGGGTGGGCATGGCCAAGACCGAGTCGGCGGCTATCACCCTCAACGGGCTGAACCCGGACATCAACGTCGTGCAGCACCGCATGAGACTCGACTCGAGCAACATCATGGATATTCTCAAGGATTACGATCTCGTGGTCGATGGCTGCGATAATTTTCCTACCCGTTACCTGGTCAACGATGCCTGCGTGATGACCGGCACACCCAACGTGCACGGCAGTATCTTCCAGTTCGAGGGGCAGGCGACCGTTTTTCATCCCGGTGAAGGGCCCTGCTACCGCTGCCTTTTTCCCGAGCCGCCGCCACCGGGCATGGCTCCGAGTTGCCAGGAAGCAGGCGTACTGGGCGTGTTGCCGGGACTGGTCGGATGCATACAGGCGCTGGAGGCCATGAAGTTGATCCTGGGTGCGGGCAAGCCCCTCATCGGCAGACTCGCCCACATAGAAACGTTGGGCATGGAGATCCGCCTGATGAAGCTGCGCCGTGACCCCGCCTGCCCGATGTGCGGCGACAATCCCTCGATAAGCGAGCTTATCGACTACGAGGAGTTCTGCAGCCTGGCGGGTGGAGGCGAGGCCGACAGCAGCGCTGATGCCGCCTGAAGCTACGGAGCACGCCTCGGTGCTGCTCATGCGGCACGGCGAGACCGATTGGAATATCCAGCGGCGGATAATGGGGCAGGCAGCCGTACCGCTCAACGCCAAGGGCGTTGAGCAGGCTCGCGTCGCGGCCGGGGCGTTGGCGCAATTGGGAGTAGAATCCATCATAGCGAGTCCGCTTCTGCGCGCCGTACAAACAGCCGACATAGTGGCTGAAGAAAGCGGCGCACGGGTTGTGACCGACGCCCGCCTCGGCGAGGTGAAGTTCGGCCGCTGGCAGGGGATGACCTTTGAGGAGATCCGCGAAGACCCCGATTACGCGGCCTTTCTCGAAGACCCGATCCGTCGCCCGACTCCCGGTGGCGAAACAATCGAAATGGTGCAACTGCGGGCACTTGCCGTGGTCGAAGAATTGCCTCCCGGGAGTAGAGCCCTGCTCATTTCGCACGGAGACATCCTGCGTTCTACCCTTTGCCATTACCTGGGCCTCGCGCTCGAGGAATTCAGGCGTATCCGCGTGGATAATTGTGCAATCAGTTTGATAGGCAAAGGCTTTAGGGGGCCGGAGGTCAAATTTGTGAATGTTGTCGTGGACGAGGGCAGGGCCTGGAATTCCAGCCACTGGCAGCAGCCAACCTGAGCCGTGCGCGCGGCGCCGTGGCTGTTGACACCCCGGCTTTTCAAGGGCAACTTCGTGGGCGTGTTGTCTACAGAAGAACTCTCAGGTCTGGCGCAGGAATTGCGTGCGGATAGCCTGAAAATGATTGCCACCGCCGTTTCCGGACACCCCGGCGGCTCTCTTTCGGCGGCAGAAATAATGGCCACCCTTTATTTCAAGGAGCTGGCCTTTCGCGCCCAGGAACCGTCATGGCCGGGACGTGACCGCTTCATCCTGTCCAAGGGCCACGCGGTGCCGGTGCTCTACGCGGCACTGTGCCGGGCAGGTTGCATAGAGGAAGAAGAACTCTCGACCCTGCGCAGTATTGACAGCCGCCTGCAGGGGCATCCTGACCACGTGCGCCTGCCCTGGATAGAGGCCGCGACCGGGTCCCTCGGGCAGGGCTTGTCGGTATCGGTGGGTATGGCGCTGGCCGAAAAACTCGACAATGAAAACAACTTTCGTACTTACTGCCTGATGGGTGACGGCGAGATACAGGCGGGGCAGGTTTGGGAAGCGGCTATGTCTGCCGGAAAGTTCGGGCTGGCCAAGCTCACGGGTATAGTCGACTACAATAAAGTCCAACTCGATGGTCGGGTTGCCAATATCATGGACCTCGAGCCGCTGGCTGATAAGTGGCAGGCTTTTGGTTGGGACGTGGTCGACGTGGATGGACACGACGTAGACTCGTTGCTTGCAGCTTACGACAGCGCCAGGGCGAACGATCAAAAACCCACTGTGATTATTGCCCAGACCATCAAGGGTAAGGGCGTGTCTTTCATGGAAGATACACACGCGTGGCATGGCAAGGCCCCCGACGACAATGAGCTCGAGCAAGCGCTGCTGGAACTCGGTGTTGGCGCCGCGAAGGATAACTGAAATGGCAAAAGCTACCAGGGTTGCTTTCGGAGAAGCGTTGGCGCGCTTGGGCGCGACACACGAAAACGTGGTCGTGGTCGATGGTGACCTTTCGTGTTCGACTAACACGAGGAAGTTCTCGGAACAGTTTCCCGACCGCTTCATCCAGCTGGGTATCGCCGAGGGCAACATGGTCGGCGTGGCGGCCGGGCTGGCGATGGCCGGCAAAGTGCCTTTCGTTTCCAGTTTCGCGTGTTTTCTCGCTGGTCGCTTCGAGCAGATTCGTATGTCGGTGGGTTACAACAACGCCAACGTGCGGCTCGTGGGTACCCACGCGGGCGTGGGCCCCGGTGAAGACGGTTACAGCCAGATGGGGCTCGAGGACGTGGCCCTCATGCGTTCGCTGCCCAACATGGTCGTGCTGCAGCCAGCCGACGCGGTAGAAGCCGAGCGCGCGACCGAGTTCCTGGCCGATTACGTGGGGCCCGCTTATCTGCGCCTCACCAGGCAGGCGCTACCCGATATCTTTGACGCGGATTACAGCTTCGAGTTTGGAAAAGGCATACGGCTGCGCGAGGGCAAGGACCTGGTGCTGGTTGCTTCCGGCGGCGTGGTCGCAAACTGCCTCGAAGCCGCGGAGCTGCTCGCTGCTGACGGCGTGGAAACGGGCGTAGTCAACATTCACACCATAAAGCCGCTGGACGAACAGCTCCTCAGAGAAGTCGCTTCGAACAGTAGCCGGGTATTGACGGTAGAAGATCACGGCGTGGTCGGCGGTCTCGGCAGCGCCGTAGTTGAGGCCCTGTCGGAGATGCCAGACGTAGTCGTACGCAGGCACGGAGTGCTGGGCTACGGTGAATCCGGTACTCAGGTTGATCTCTACGCCCGCCACATGCTCGATGCGGCCGGCATCGCAGAGGCCGCACGACGTTTCCTGGCCCCCGAGATCGAAGCAGTGGCCACCGGCTGATCGAGCTCGCGTCGCTTCTCAAGCAACGCCGCCACGAACAAAGACAGTCTCGTGCAGCTCGCGCCCCTGCCTGCGGTATTTTGTTTCGTAGGCCGAGCAGGTCGGCTCGGCGGATTTTTCAGCAGGACCTGCTGACCGGCGTCTACCGGGACGCTGCACCAAGCCCGCTTCCAGCAATCCATCCAGCGCGCTCTCGTACATCACTCGCACGTCGGTAACGAGCCTCAGCTCGCCGCCGGCGTTGAGGCTTCGTGCGACTCCGCGACAGAACTCGCCGGTGAATAAGCGGCGCTTGTGGTGGCGCTTCTTCCACCAGGGATCGGGGAAGTAAACATGGAAGGTGTCGATGCTTTCGGGCGCAAGTAGACAGGAAGTAACCCAACGTCCATCCAGCCCGTAGAGCAGCGCGTTGGGCGGCCGATCGGCTGTCGCTTCAAACGCTTTTACGAGGCCGACGCGAATCTCGAAGCCTGCGTACAGTGTTGAAGGGGTGCGGCGGGCGGCCTCCAATAGGAAGCCGCAGGAGCCAGCTCCGATCTCGAGCTCTACCCGCTCAACTGAGGGCGCTTGTTCGAGCCACCAGCTGCGTGGTAGGGGAGAGTCGGGGTCGAAAAGGGCGAAATTCACCGTCCGAGGTCAGTGCTACGCGGACGTCATGTGCAGGGCCACCCACAGCGTGTAAGCGGTTGCGATGATAGTCATCCATAAGCCGACCGTGATTCTCATCAGAAGCTTGTCCAGTGCCGGGTCGGTGACTGGCAGGCCTCCCTGTTCGGCCCTGACCATGCGCAGGCCCATACCGATGGCGACCCAGGTAGCCAGCATGATGACCAGGAAGGCCATCGTCAGTTTCCAGGCCAGGGCAGCGCCGACAAGTTCGAAGTAGTCACTCCCGAGGTTCTGCTTGTAGGAGGTCACCTGGTAGGCGCCGGTGATCAACACGACCCCCAGGGAGCCGATCGACAGGGGGCCGTAGACCTTGAGCAACACCACGTAACGCGATCGCCGTCTCACCGCGTCGGCGGTTCCTGTTGCTGCCGAGGGCAGGAGCAAGGCCATGAAAACCGAGGTCCCCAGGAAGATGGATGAGGCCAGGAGATGAACAAACGGCAACAGATCGGGCATGGGCCGCGCTTGTAACGAGCGGTGCGTGTGATTGCAACAAACGTTGTTTTTTCGCCCTCCAGCCGCTACCTATAATTTAAGTGGCTAGGCCCCTCCAGACTGATGACAACAGGCTTCCTACCCTGGCCGGTACCCGGGGTGACGAGGCCGTGCTCGCTGAAACTGCAGTCCTGACGTCGCTTGACGCGGCCCTGGGCTGGGCGCGCAAATACTCGATATTTCCGTACCCCTTCGCTACCGCCTGCTGCGCCATGGAGTACATGTCACTGTCCATGGCTCCATACGATATCGACCGCTTCGGAGCCCTGCTTCCCCGGTTTACACCGAGGCAGGCCGATCTGCTCATGGTCATCGGTACCGTTACTTGTCGCCAGGCACCGATCCTGAAGCGGGTGTATGAGCAGATGGCAGAGCCGCGCTGGGTAATGGCCTTCGGCGCCTGCGCGTCGACCGGCGGCTTCTATGACAATTACACTACCGTCCCTGGTATCGATCGCGTAATACCGGTGGACGTGTACGTCCCCGGCTGTCCCCCCAGGCCCGAGGGTGTTCTCGATGGCCTGATGGCGCTGCAGCGAAAGATCCAGGGACAGAAACAGCGCAGCGCGTTTTCGGGCGCGGTCAGCTGAAGCCCCCAGGCTATCCCTATGACAGAGAGCGCGAACCCCGAACGAGTGCTGCTTCACTACCTGGACCAGGGAAGTGACCTCTGCGAGATAGAGAATTACGTGGCCGACGGAGGCTACGCTACTGCCAGGCGAGTCCTGGGCGAGATGAGCCCTGTCGAGGTAATCGATACCGTCAAGGAATCGGGATTGCGGGGCAGGGGCGGCGCTGGTTTTCCGACCGGGATGAAGTGGGGCTTCGTGGCCCGGGACACGGGCAAGCCGGTGTATCTTCTGTGCAACGCCGACGAGAGCGAGCCCGGCACTTTCAAAGATCGCCAGCTTATTGAAAACGACCCCCACCAGCTCATAGAGGGGATGATCCTGTCGGCCTACGCGATCGGAAGCGAGAGCGCGTTTATTTATATCCGCGGAGAGTTCCGCAAGGGCTACGATATACTCTGTCGCGCGGTGGAAGCAGCCCGGGCCCGGGGTTTTCTCGGCGAGAAAATATTCGCTACCGGTCACACGTTGGACATTGTCGTGCACCTGGGCGCCGGAGCCTATATCTGCGGCGAAGAGACCGGTCTCATCGAGTCTCTGGAAGGCAAGCGAGCGCATCCGAGAATCAAACCGCCTTTTCCGGCCGTGCAGGGGTTGTTCGGCTGCCCGACAATCGTCAACAACGTCGAGACCCTTGCCTGCGTACGTCACGTAATGGAAAAGGGACCCGCTTGGTTCAAGGGTATCGGTCCCGGGAAGAGTCCCGGCCCCAAGTTGTTCTGCGTCAGTGGGCACGTCAACAATCCCGGAGTCTTCGAGCTTCCCATGGGCACCTCGTTGCGCGAACTCATCGAAGTTCACGCAGGTGGTGTGGCCAATGGCCGCGCCCTCAAGGCCGTTATCCCCGGTGGGTCTTCCGTGCCGATCCTGCGGGCCGACGAAATCGACCTCGCCATGGATTTTGACTCGGTGGCTGCGGCCGGGTCGATGCTGGGTTCGGCCGGTGTGATCGTGATGGACGAAGATACCGACATGGTGGCCACGTTGAGGACTATAGCCCACTTTTATCACCACGAGTCGTGTGGACAGTGTACGCCCTGCAGGGAGGGGACAGGCTGGCTTGAGACCATCCTGTTGCGTCTTGAGTCGGGGGAGGGCACCGAGGCCGATATCGACACTCTCTACTCGGTTGCGGGCGGGATGCTTGGCACGACCATCTGCGTCCTTTCAGACGCAGCGGCCATGCCGGTGCGCAGCTTCCTGGATAAGTTTCGAGATGATTTTCTGGGCAGCCTGGCGCCAGAGGAAGGCTGAGGTAACAAGGTGCCCCGGGTAACATTCAACGGAATCGACGTCGAGGTCGAAGCGGGCAGCAACCTCATCGACGCCGCCGAGGCGGCCGGTCACGAGATCCCGCACTACTGTTATCACCCCGGCCTGCCCGTGGCAGGTAACTGCAGGATGTGCCTCGTCGAGATCAAGGCCCTGTCCGACAAGCAGGACAAGCCGCTGCCCAAGCTGCAGATAGCATGTAACACCGTGGTGCAGGACGGGATGATAGCCGAGTCTAACAATGACCGCGTCGCCGAAGCCGGGCGCTCGGTGTTGGAGTTTTTGCTCATCAACCACCCGATCGATTGCCCGATCTGCGACCAGGCCGGCGAATGTAAGCTGCAGGAATATTACATGGAGTACGGCGGCTACGAGAGTCGCGTCAATCTCGATGAGAAAGTCCTCAAGGCGAAGGCTACCCCCATCGGTCCGGACGTCATGCTTGACCAGGAACGGTGCATCCTCTGCACCCGTTGCGTGCGTTTTCTTGATGAAGTGACCGGTACCCACGAGCTCACGATCAACGAACGCGGCGATCACAGCGTCCTCAGCCTCACCGAGGGGGCGGTGCTGGATAATCCCTACGCGACCAACGTTGTCGATATCTGCCCGGTGGGTGCACTCACGAGCCGGGAGTTCAGGTTCCAGTCGAGGGTCTGGTACCTGTCGAGCGACGATTCCATATGCCCTGGTTGCGCAACCGGTTGCAGTATCGAGGTTCACAGCCGCGGCAGCGAAATCTTCAGGGTGAAACCGCGTAATAATCCAGAGGTCAACGGTTATTGGATGTGCGATCACGGCCGCCGGGTGCCCTCGTTGCTGCAGGGGGGGGAACGACTTTCTGCCCACCTCAAACGCGAGCAGGGTCGCTTCTTGACGCGGCCGGTGAGGACCGCGGTGCAGTACGCGGCCAGCCTTATGAAAAGCGCGGGGCCCGTAGCTGTCATTGTCTCACCGGAACTCAGCCAGGAAGAAGCCGAGTTGCTCAAGCAGGTCGCCGGCCTGTTGGGGAGCGAGGGCTGCCTGGTCTTTCGTTGTGAGAAACCAGCCTTCGATGACGATGAGTTGCTTATAAGCTCAGACCGCTTTCCTAACCAGCAAGGCTTGCAGGTCCTCGGGATGCGTCCTGCAGACGGGCCACCGATTGATTGTGCGGCTGCTATCGTCGCCGGATGTGACCCAGCCGCAGCGGGCCCGCAGTGGACCGACTGGCTCGAGGGCCTCGACGGGCTACTGGTGCTCGATAGCCATAAGACAGTGACCGCCGCCTACGCCGACTGCTTGCTGGCCACCGCTACCCATTTTGAGAGCGGCGGGACCTTCATCAACAAGGACGGCCTGCGACAGTCCTTCGAGGCGGCCATATCACCTCCAGGTGACGCAGTTGAGGGTCGCGTGGTGCTGGGGTGGCTAGTGGAGGAGTTGGGCTCGGCAGCTGGCATTTCTGCCCCGCCCCCGGCCCTCGAATCCAAACTGGCCGGCGTTTGAGAGCCATCAGGCGCGCAAAAAGAAAGCTGGCTTGAACGAGGTCCTTGTCAATTCAGGGCAGGGCGTGTATCTTTTACACTTGGCGCGAGCGGGAACTCCCCCGAATGCGCCATTAGACCGGGCCGAGGTAACCAATCCTGCGGGTCCAACGGGAGGCCGGCTACACCAGCCGGAGAGAGATATGACAGAATCAGCAGCAGCCGAAAAGGCGCGCCTGGGCCGCAATGCGGACTCCGACGACGCGTCTGCCCCAGCACTCATCGAGGAATTAAGCGGTCGTCAATTGACCGGCGCGCAGATTATCCTCGAATGCCTTATCGCCGAGGGCGTGGACACCGTTTTTGGCTATCCCGGGGGCACCATACTGCCCACCTACGACAGCCTCTATGATTCAGCTCTCAACCACATTCTGGTCCGGCATGAACAGGGCGCCGTCCACATGGCCGAAGGTTACGCCCGGCTGTCGGGCAAGCCTGGCGTCGTAGTTGTCACCTCGGGGCCGGGTGCCACCAACACGGTTACCGGTATAGCCGATGCCAACATGGACTCTATACCGCTGGTCGTGCTTTGCGGACAGGTTCCCACGTCGATGATCGGCAACGACGCTTTCCAGGAAGCCGACATCGTTGGAATTACGCGTCCCTGTACCAAGCACAACATCCTGGTGCAGGACGTCCGCGATCTCCCTCGGGTCATACACGAAGCGTTTTTTATAGCGGGTACCGGGCGGCCGGGACCTGTTCTGATCGACCTGCCCAAGGATGTCCAGCAGGCGATCTGCGAGTACCGACCTGTCAAAGAGCTCGGCATTCGCGGCTACCGGCCAACCGTAAAGGGAAACCGGCGGCAGGTTTCACGTGCACTGGACATACTTGAGAAGGCCGAACGCCCCTTGCTCTACGTCGGTGGGGGGGTCCAGTGGGGCGACGCGTCCGACGAATTGCGCCTGTTTGCAGAAAAACTGCAGGCGCCGGTCACCACGACGCTGATGGGCCTGGGTACTTTTCCGGCTTCCGACCCCCTGGCCATCGGCATGCTGGGTATGCACGGTGGGTACTGGGTCAACATGGCGGTGCAGAACTGCGATGCATTGTTCTGTATAGCAGCGCGTTTTGATGACAGGGTTACTGGCGACACGGAGCGTTTTGCCTGCGAGGCGCGTGGGCGCATTATCCACGCGGATATCGACCCTTCTTCTATTTCGAAGAACGTCCGCTGCGATGTTCCCATCGTGGGCGACGTAGGCAACATCCTGTCGATGTTCAATGAACAGGCTGCCGACCATCCGGGTCTTAACGGATCCAAGCGTATAGCCGCCTGGAGAGATCAGATAGCCGACTGGAAGGCGGAGCGCCCGCTGGGGTACGAGAAGACGCGGGATGGACGCATACTACCGCTGGCGGTGTTCGACGAGCTACATGATCTTACCAAAGGCAACGCGATTATTTCGACCGACGTAGGGCAACACCAGATGTGGACTGCCCAGTTGTACGGATTTGATAAACCGAGGTCGCTGTTGACCTCGGGCGGCCTCGGTACGATGGGCATAGGACTGCCCGCAGCCATAGGCGCAGCCTTCGTTGAAAAAGATCGTCCGGTAGTCGTAATCAGCGGCGACGGCAGCATACAGATGAACATACAGGAACTTTCTACCGCGGTGCAGTACAAGGTGCCCGTCAAGATAATAGTGCTCAACAACGGCCACCTGGGCATGGTCAGGCAGTGGCAGGACATGTTCTACGAGAAACGTTTCTCGCAGGTTTATTTCGAGGCGTTGCCTAATTTTCCGGCCCTGGCGGAGGCCTACGGGGCCAAGGGAATGCATGTCGAAAAAATCGAGGAGCTGAGGCCCGCCCTGCAGGAAATGCTAGACCACGACGGCCCGGTATTGCTCAACGTGACCATCCCCAGCGAGGAGGGAGTCTTTCCCATGGTTCCCGCCGGCATGGCCGTGGACGAGATGCTTTTCGCCTGACAGGTTAAGCTCGGTAATTCCGCGGGTTGGACTTACAGCGGTATGCCGGTTCTGAACAGCAGCCAGTGACTGGCGATTTCTCCCACTGCGGCGCTCAGGGCCGCGATGTAGAACAAACCGGTCGCCGCCATGGTGTGGGGGATCGCCAGGGTCTTTTCTATAAGAATAAAAAGGCCCCCGGTCAGTACCCAGCAGAATACTCTCGCGAACACTAGCCAGGGATAAGTGGCGAGTACCTGGACGGCACCGTTCGCACCGTTGCCGTCCAGCAGGCTGACAACTGCGGTGCTGAGGCAGGCCGTAACGACGGCTGCCAGCAGGCAACCTTTGCACCATTTCAGAATCTGCTTGAAAGGCGCCAGGTCCATTCCCGTGTCAATCAAGTACCAGTGCCCCAACAGCATGCCGCTCAGGGTCGCACCCACGATGAGGCTTCCCGAAAACAAGGCGGCGGAAAAAACCAGTCCGGTCAACGGCCCACCGTTCTGCGAGGCAAAGACCCAGGCGCTTGAAGATACAGCCAGCACGCTGGACAGCAGCAGCAGCGGGAAAACCCTTGCACGAATAAGCGCCAAATCCGTGAAAAGTGTAATGAAATAGGCAATGAAAACAGCACAGAAGAAGCACCAGGCGGCCACTTCGAGCAACGAAGGGATGCTATGACCGGGGTAGTTGAGAAGCAGGTACAGCTGCCCGGCTGCCATGCACATGGCGCAGCCAGCAAAGACTGCGGTTGTCGATTTGTAGTAGCCGCGTTCGAGTAAAGCGAAGTTGGGAACGGCCAGGGCGATCGCACCACCGACTGCCAGCTTGCCGAATATCAAGATGTAGCTGTGAGCAAAAAGTGTTTCCATTCTCTCAATTTTCTTAAACTCTGTTCGTAGTCCGGCGCGATGCTAGGCGGGTATCACTCGGCATGCAACACGAGGTAGCCCGTCGCCGGGGGTGAGAGAAATTGAGTCACGAAAAACATCAACAATAACACCGGGAAAGGCGACACCATCGGACCGCGTTCAGCCGCTGCCCGTTCGGGTATTAATAAAACGCAATGATTTCGCTGCTTGGTCTCCAGCTTGTTGCAAACTGCATGGCTGCAACGTAAACGATGCTCGTCGCGTGTTACCGCCCGCGTCGTTTTTTGGCCGGAAAATATCGCGAGCATGACTTGGATTATAGAAAAGGAATCAACGTCGATTTTCGTTGCAGAGGATTGGGTCACCAGCTTAGCGCCGGCGATTGACACCGGCCGGGGTCGCGGTTGATGACAGTTCCCAGGCGAGCTGCCGACCGTCTCTGGAATCATGCTTGCTCTCGTATTGAGCAAGAGCTCTCGCAGAAAGATTTTCAAACGTGGATCCTGGAGCTGACCCCCCGGTCGTTCGAGGACGGACTGATGACCGTGGAGGCGCCTTTCGGGCTGTACCGTGACCGAATCAGGCAGGTGTACCTGCCTGCGCTGGAACGTGCGGTATCTGAGGCTGCAGACCACAGCTGTCGTGTGGAGGTGGTGGTGGGTTCGTCCGCGGGGACGCGGCCTGCGAACCGACGCTGGTCGCCCCCCGCGGGCGGACAACAGAACGCCCGTAAGGTCACGAGCTCACCGCTCAAGAGCTTCGGTAATTTCATAGTTGGAGAGTCCAATCGCATGGCCTGCGACGCCGCGCGAGCGCTGGCTTCCGCCGAAGCGGGCGCGGGCAATCCGTTGTTCCTCTATGGTGGAGTAGGCCTGGGCAAGACTCACTTACTTCTCGCCATCGCCAGCGAACTGAGATCAAGAGCGCGTAAAGTTCTCTACTACCAAGGCGAAGACTTCACGAGAAAAATGGTCGATGCTCTCCGCAATGACCGGATGGATTCTTTTCGTCGCGAGTTTCGTTTTGCCGACGCACTACTCATCGATGATGTACAGTTCATAGCGGGCAAGAAGCGTACGCAGCAGGAGTTCTACCACGCGTTCAACCTCCTGCACGGCGCTGGAAAGCCGATCGCGCTCGCGTCGGATCGCGGACCACTGGAACTCGAGAAGCTGGAGAACGGATTGCGCAGCCGTTTTCAGGGTGGCCTGCTCGCCGACCTCGGGCCGCTCGACGCCGAACTGCGATGCCGCATTCTCCGGGCCAAGCTTAAGGAGGCGGACCTTGAGATGGAGGGCGACACCATCGAGGACCTCGCGCTGCGCATGACGGGTAGTGTGAGAGAGATTGAAGGGCTCGTTTCCCGACTGCGGGCTGCCAGAAGCCAGTCCGGCGGCAGGCTCACGACCCAGGTCGTCGAATCGCTGGTGGTTCCCTACGTGGGCGTCGGCTGTGACGTTGATATCGAGACGATCGTCAAGACAGTCGCAACCCACTTCGGTATTACGCGAGAAGAAATCCTGTCTCGCAGCCGGGCACGCAGGGTGGCCTGGCCTCGTCACGTTGCCGCTTATCTCTGCCGCAAGCTGACCTCTGCTTCTCTGCCCGAGATCGGCGAAGCCATGGGCGGCAGAAATCATTCTTCTATCCTGCGAGCGGTTCGATCGGTGAAGGATTCGATGAGCGGAGAGCCTGCGCTCGCCGAACGCATTAATCGCCTCGAAACCCTCCTCGGGCGCGGCGGTCAGTTTTCCTGAACGGCTCCCGTTCCGGGCTGGACGTGGCAACAAGCCGGGGCGTGGTGTCTTTTCTGGCGACCTGCTACCTAGCAGGTATGGAAACAGGGCGACTGGAAATAATCAGCGAAGTCCGCGAGCTCGAAAAACGGACCATGCAGATTTACCTGAAACTGGCCCGGCGCTTTTCGGGTGACGCGAGTCCTGGCGAGTTGGGACCGTTCTGGCTCTCGATGGCTCGCCATGAAGCCGGTCATATCGGCGCACTCGAGATGCTGGCCTGCCTGCACGAGCAGGCTGAGCCTTCGCCTTGCAGGGAAATTGGATCCTGGGATACCACCGACGCCATGTTCAGGCTCGAACAACTCTCGGCCGAATGCGACGGAGAGGTCTCGGTGGAGCGAGCCTTTGAAATTGCGGTCGAAGTTGAGAGTAGCGAGCAGGATGAACTGATACTTGAGCTCGTGCTGGCACTTACGGACGCCAAGCAGCGCGAGCAGGCCGAGACCATGCTTCTGCATGACCTGAGCGATCTGAGCCTGATGATTGAAAAGTACGCGGGTAACCAGGGCCTGCTGGAACGTATAGATTCACTTGTCGACCGTCACGTCGACCGTCACGTCGAGCGCAGGGAGAATCGCAACGATAGAACGGCTTAAACAACGAAGGGCGGTGCACCTGTTGGTACACCGCCCGGTTGTTACATGGCTGGGTGCTGTCACCCCGAGTCCGATGGGATCCCGGGGGTGGTTGGTTCAGGCTCCGTAGGCCGAATTCGTCGCCATGTATTGCGGCTCGACTTCGGTTACGGCAAGTGTAAACGCATCGACGCGCAGCTTGTTCTTCTCGCCGAGCGCAACGATGCTGGACCGAGCGAGCTTGCTGGGGTGGGAGTGTCCGTTTTCCCAACGGTTCACCGTGCTCACGGTTATTCCGAGGCAGTGGGCAAATTCTTCCTGGGTCATAACGAGGCGCTGCCTGAGCGTGCGTACGAGACAGCCCGGGCTCTGGCTATTGGTAGTTTCGTTCATATCGATATCCTCCTGGGCGCGGTTCAAAGCCCGCGCGGTGCAATCTGCAAAGACCAGTGCAAGCCAGATGCCATGTCAGTGATAGGGCAATACAAGGCGTTTGCGATGGTTGGGGCGGAATTCTCGGCGCTAATTGAACAGGGGGGCACAAAAGTGACGCTTTTGCTGTGTTGCCCCGCGGGCGCCGGTTCTTTGCTACAATTCATCGGTGCCCCGGTTTTCTATTCTCATCTTGAACTACGACGGCAGGGAACTCCTGCAGTCCTGCCTGCGCTCGGTCAGGGAGCAGACCATGACCGATTTCGAGACCCTGGTCGTGGACAATGGATCGAGCGACGGCAGTCTCGATATGCTGGCCAGCCAATTCCCCGAGGTCCTGACTCTGCCACAGGACGAGAACACCGGCTTCTGCCTGGGCAACAACATCGCCTTCGCTGCGGCGAGCGGTGATCTGATCCTGCTGCTCAACAACGATGCCGACCTCCACCCCCGGTTTCTCGAAGAAATGTCGGCAGCGGCCGAGCTCGAGCCTGAAATGGGGATGTTTGCTTCTCGCGTGATGATGTACGACCGCCGTAACGTTTTTGATTCTACCGGCTTGCTTGTCTATCCCGACGGGATCTGTCGGTCCCGTAGTTGGCTCGAGAAAGACATCGGCCAGTACGATGAAGCTGTCGAGGTACTGGGACCCAATGGCTGTGCCGCGGTCTACCGGCGAGCAATGATCGACGACGTGGGGCTCTTTGACGATCGTTACTTTGCCTATCTCGAGGATCTCGATCTCGCGATGCGGGGCCAGTTGCGCGGCTGGCGATGCAGGTACGTTCCCGGCGCCGTCGCTTACCACAAGAAATCAATGACGACTGGCTACCACTCGGCCTCCAAGGCCTACCTCGTTGAGCGAAATCGTATCTGGAATGCAGCAAAGCTCTTTCCCCGCCGCATACTGGCGATGAGCCCGTTCTATACAGCCGCGCGTTTTGCGGCCCAGGGTTACGCCTACGCTACTGGACGAGGCATAAGCGGGGGCATGGGGCGCGACTACGGTCGCTTCAAGCTCGCGGGTATCCTGTGTCGCGCGTGGTTGGCCGCCCTGGTGGGTTTACCTGCTGTTCTTGCCGACAGGCGCCGCATACAAAAAAATCGACGCCTCGGCGCGTTGGCCGTCTACATGCTGATGCGGCGCTACCGTCTACCGGTGAGCGAACTGGCGTTCAAGGACTGAGAGCCTCGGCTTCGAGTTCCAGTTGGACGGCCAACTCTGAGAACTCGGGCTTACCACGAGCGACCAGCTCCCGGGCCTGCGCCGCGGCGGCCGACCAGTCTTCGTCTAACACCAGTGTGGCCATCAGGCGAGATCTCGCCCCGTTATCATCCGGTCGCAGTGCCAGGTATTTTTGCCAGGCAAGGATCGCTTCGTCGACCTGCCCAAGCCGAACCTGGGTTTCGGCGAGGTAGAGCGTGCCCTCGCTGAAGCCAGGCGCCAGTTGCACCGCCCGACGCATCGGTGCCAGAGCCTCCTGCAGTTTGCCGCTGCCGGCGAGTTGTATACCGAGATCGTAATGAGCCTTGGCCGAGTGGGGGCTGGCCGCCGCAGCCTGGCGGTGAAAATGGAGTTCGGAAGACCAGTCCCTGGCCTGCTCGAGGTAGCCCGATGCGCCCACTACCAGTACGAGCAGGGCAACAGTGATTCCGATCGAGTTGCGTAGTTTTCCTCGAGACAAGGGAAACAATAGTGCTCCAAACAACAAGGCCGGCCCGGCGCTGGGAAGGAAAGCCAAGCGTTCAGCGTAGGCGGTGCCAAGAGGGAAGAAGACGTTGGCGGTTGAAGAAAAAGCCAGCAGGAACCAGAGCAGAAGCAGTCCGCTGGCCACCTTGAGGCGCAAGTACCTCACGGCCAGAGGGCAGAAAACCAGCAGTGTCGTCCAGGCGAGCAGGGCCACGATCGTTTGCGAGTGCGCAAAGCTGACTACCGAGGGAATGCTCTCCTGTGGCCAGGGCCAGGCCACTCGACAGGCGTATTGCCACAACAGCGAAGCCGCCTGGGCTACGCGTTCGTGTAACGGCAGAGCCACCAGTGGGTTGTCTATGGTATCGACCGGCGCCAGCGTAGCAAAATTGCGATAGACCAGGGCAAGCCAGGCCGCGGCGGTTAAAAGCAGGGCGCCCAGCGCGCGAAAATCCGAGGCCGCCGGGGCAACGGCAGTGTCGCTGCTGCGGCCAAGCCGCTGCAGGCCTTCGTAGCAAAGCAGTAAGGGTAGCAACACCAGGGCATTTTCCTTGGACGCGAGGCCGGCGAAAAACAACAGGCAAAGCAGGCCGAGGCGTCGGTAGCCCATGGGACGTCGGCTGCCGATGTAAAGCACGGTCGCGCTGAGGACGAACAAGGCCGCCAGCAGTTCGCTGCGCCCTGACACGGGCACGACGGCGGCGGTATGCAGAGGGTGGGCGACAAAGACCGCTGCACCCGTCCACGCTGCGGCCGGTGCAAGCCCCAGTGCCAGGCCGAGTCCGTACAGGGCAACGCCGCACAAGCCCATCAGCAGGGCGTTGGTGATGTGAAAGCGCGAGGTCGAGCCCGACGCAGATCGTTCCAGGTCAATGCCCAGCACCGTCAAGTGACGGCCCAGACCCTCGTGGCGGGTTGAGAAGAACTCGGCAGCGGAATGATCCAGCGATGAATCGCGCTCGGTAACCAGGGCCTTGTCGTCGTATACCAAGGGATAATCGATGCTACCGGCATTGAGCAGCCAGGAAAACGACAGCAGGGAGATCACGACGAGGGCGAAGTTAAGTGTTTGTTTCATGCTCGAGGTCCTGTCCTTTCAGGTTTGACACCGCGTCGGGGCGGGTTAATTTACGGCGAGGCTAAATATGGATAATCATTCTATACTTTTTGCATCAGGTCTTCAGCTTGCCGAGCGAATCAAGAAGCGCGAAATCAGCCCGGTTGAAGTCGTGCAGGCCTGCCTCGACCAGGTAGACAGGGTCAACCCGGAAATTAACGCCATAATATGGCGCCGGGATGAACAGTTACTCGAAGAGGCGCGGCTGGCCGAAGAAAAAGTTATGAGCGGTGATGACCTGCCGCCTTTTCACGGTGTGCCGATGCCGGTCAAGGATCTGACTGACGTTGAAGGTTGGCCTACCACCTTTGGCTCGATGGGCGCTAAGAATCGCGTGGCTCCGGGGGATGCTACCGTTGTGAGCCAGTTCAGGGACGCGGGGTTCCTGCTCATGGGTCGCAGCAACACGCCCGAGTTCGGGACCTTGCCGGTCACCGAAAACCAGGCCTGGGGCGCGACGCGAAATCCCTGGGACAAGACCCGGAGTCCCGGCGGTTCAAGCGGTGGGGCGGGCGCCGCCGTGGCCTCGGGCATGGTCCCGATCGCGCACGCCAACGACGGTGGGGGGTCTATTCGACTACCGGCCGGCTGGTCGGGCCTGGTAGGGCTCAAGCCGAGCAGGGGGAGAACCTGCGCTGGCCCCCCGGTAGTGAGCGACATCATGCATGGCTTTGCCGTCGAAGGCTGCGTGTCGCGGACGGTGAACGATACGGCAGCGGTGCTCGACGCTATTGCTCCGTACGACCCCCTGGCCTGGTATACCGCACCTCGGCCCGCCACGACCTTCCTCGACGCCAGCAGGTCGAGTAGCAGCGGATCGCAGCGCGTCGCTTTTACAACAACTTCGCCCATGGGGGATCCGGTGGACCAGGAAGCCATCAAGGCGGTTGAGTTTACTGCGCGTTTGCTCGAGGAAGCCGGCCACGAAGTATTTGAAGCGGCACCGGATTGGCAAATGGGGCCCGAGTTTCTGGAACTTTTCAAAATCGTCTGGAACACCGGTCCTCTTTTCTGGGACGTGCAGGACTGGAGCAAGGTGGAGCCCTTGAACGTGGCCATGCGCGAATCGGCCATGCAGACAAGCAGTGCCGATTACGTGGCCAGCGTGGCTGCATTGCAGATGTACTCGCGCCGGGTCGTAACGTCGTGGCAGAACTTTGACGTACTCCTCACGCCCACGGCCGCCTGCCTACCACCTCCTATCGGCCTGTTATGGGATGGGGCTGACGACGATCCCATGTCCCCGCTCAACAAGTCCGCGCAACTGGTACCTTTCACCCCGGTGTTCAATGTCACTGGCCAGCCGGCTATATCTCTGCCCGTGCATTTGTCGGCCGAAGGCCTGCCGGTAGGAATTCAGCTCGTGGCTGGCCCCTGGCAGGACGAGCTGCTTCTGCAGTTGGGTGCGCAGCTCGAAGCCGTCGTTGGCTGGGCCGAGCGGATTCCGGGCCAGTCCGACTGAGCCCGGCGCCTCTACTTGTGCACAAAAATGTGCAGCGCGTTTGAAGACCAGCCTTCACGTTGCTAACCCTCAAAGCGGGCAGGGGGAGCAGGGTGTACTCGGGATCAGGTAAAGTCGCTCTCTGCGGGCGAATAGCAGGCGCAGCGGTGGGCTTGTTGCTTCTGTTTTCCGGGCCGCTGGTCCAGCCCCGCGCTGCCGCTGCTGCTGGTTTTTCGATACTGAACGCGGACTTTCCCGACAGCGGACTCAATGATCCCACCGTGCTGGAAGCGGTGCCTGGTAGCAGCGCGGGCACCTTGGGCGAACAGCGTCTCGACGCCCTGCGCTACGCGGCGGGGCTATGGGAGGAAACCCTCGCAAACGAAGTAGAAATCGTTCTGCGGGTCCGTTTCGTCGAACTCGGCGGCACGCTCTACGGAGCGGTGCTGGGCTCGGCGGCCGCCATGACGGTGCACCGTGATTTTGCGGGAGCGCCCCTTTCCTCGACCTACTACCCAGCGGCGCTGGCTAATAACCTGGCCGGGCTTGACCTCAACGGCGGCATTCCCGAGATATGGATAACGTTTAACGCGTCGCTCGACCGTGACGCCGTGCTGGGTGAACGCAGCTGGTACTATGGACATGACGGCGAGGTACCCTGCGGCCCGCGTGGTTGCGACATAGACCTCGTTTCGGTGGCCCTTCACGAGATCGCCCACGGCCTGGGTTTTACTACGCTGTTTGATTACGGGAGTGGAGAGAAATTCGACAGCAGGCTGCGTTGCCCGGGCATGGGCCTTTGCTCGCTTGCCGAGGGTTGCGCTAATGGTGCGTGCCTCAGGCGGGGCTACGACGACAGGTACCTGCTGCAATTGATCGAGGCGGGTACGGGCAATGCTCTCTCCACCATGACGTCGGCGGACCGCGCGTCGGTGCTGGTCTCCGACGGCGGCCTTGCCTGGTCCGGCGACGAGCTCGCCCGAGCGTCGGTGCTGCTTAACAGCGGAGTCGATGTCAACGGAGACGTCCACATGCATGACCCTGCCCGCCTGGCGCCGGGTTCCTCGGTTACTCACTTCAGCCCGGCGCTGTCGCCCGACCAGTTCATGGAGCCGGGTTATACTGGACCAATTCATGACACCGATCTGCCTGGGGGGCTGGCCGCCTACCTGTTGGCTGATCTCGGCTGGTCCCTGAGAGGGAAGTCCCGTTGTGGCGATGCTGATGGCTCAGGACAGGTCGGCATCGCCGATGCTCTCACCGTACTCAGGAGTGCGCTGGGTCTGCCCGGTAGCTGCCCGCTCAGCGCATGTGACGTGAACGGCGACCAGAAAATCTCGGTGGTCGATGCGCTGCTGATTCTTTCACTCGTGGTTGGCAACCCGGTGTCATTCGACTGCAGCGCCGCTTGACCTCAAGCCTACCCCCCCGAACGGGGTAGCAGCGGCTACTTTTTACCCATCCGGGTGGGAGGGGTCGGGTGGTGACGTAGCGTACACTTTCTACTGCTACTGCCCTTTGTGGAGTGTCTCAGGCTCGGCTGAGGCAGAACACGAGGACAAAAAACGAGACATGGCCACCACGCGCAACCGTAAGAGTTTCTACAGCATAGGTGAGGTCGCGGCTATGCTTGAACTCAAACCCCACGTCCTGCGTTACTGGGAGGATGAATTCGACGAGGTCAAACCGGGCAGGGGGGAGAAATCCAAGCAGCGGCGTTACGAGCCGCGCGATATCGAGACGCTGGCGCAGATCAAGTCGCTGCTAAGGGAAAAAGGGTTAACCGTGGCCGGTGCTCGCAACTACTTGTCCGACCAGGGGCACAGTTCGCCATGGAATGGCCACATTATACGCGCGGGGCGAGCCCAGATGAAAAAGCTCGCCACCGAGATGCGGAAGCGCAAGGACTGAGCTCGCGATTCCAGCCTTTGTTGCCCGAACGTCACGCGCGAGCTAGTAAATCCACCTGAAGCTGATCAGGCCCCCGTAGCTCAGGTGGATAGAGCACAGGATTCCTAATCCTGGGGTCGCACGTTCGAGTCGTGCCGGGGGCACTTCAGGCTGGACACCTTTCGACGGGCATAACTTGTTCGGACGGGCGGTAAGGCTATTCTTGCCGAGCCCGTCCGCGGCTGCCCAGCAGTCCCGGTCACGGAGTAAGTGACGGTTCCTGGAAAATAAATGACCCCGAATTCGCGTACTTTACCCCCCGTTTTTTTAGCTGCTGCCCTGGCCCTTGCCGGGCTGTCGGCGGGCTGCGGTTCCGGGGGCTCTTTGAACGCGCCCGCCAGTCCCGGCGCTGAGATCGTTCCGGCTTCCTATCTCGTGGACGTTGGAGGCCGCTACCAGCTAGACGCGAGCGGCTCGACTGATCCGGTGGGCGGCGGTCTTACTTACTCCTGGCGCTTGTTTGCACCCACTGGAAGCGCGGCCGTGCTCGAGGACCACTGCGAGGACAACCCGTTAGAGATCTGTACGTCCAACGATGATGATGTATGCAGTGATGGGCAGGGCTTCTGCGCTAGTGATGACGATTGCGCGGAAGACGCTACCTGCCTCTTTAACACCGGTAGCGTTTCGTCTGAGTGCACGACAGGCATGTGCCGGGTCGGAGAGGGCGACGAGGGGGCTAACGCATCTTTCGTGGCTGATCTCGCCGGCAGCTACGAGGTCAGACTGGTAACCTTCACCACCAAAGGCGGTACCGACATCGAAGTGGCGCATCTTGAGACCTTTCCTTCATTGTACGTTGTGGGTTCGCTGGCTGGCTTCGGTGGCACCGAGGGCGCGGCCCTTACTGTAATCGACGACCCCGATGTCTTCGCCCCCGATGCGACCAGGGGCGCCGCTAACCCTGTGACTGGAAACCTGTTGTTGCTCGACAGGATACTTGGCAAGATCCGCGAGTTTTCGGCGGTGGACGGAAGCGCGATCGGAAGCTTCGGTGAAACCGACATCCAGCTTACTGACCCCGTTGATCTTGCTTTCAGTGAAACCGGCGAACTCTACGTCGTCGAAGGCGACGGAGTGGTCAGCGTTTTTAACGCCGCCAATGGACTGCTCGTGTCGGTATTCGGCGACGTGACTTCGGGCGTCGAAGAAGTCGTCAATATTGCTATTTCACCCTTGACCGGGGAGCTGCTGGCTGTAGACGGGCGGGCCGGGGAGCCTGCACGGCGTTACAGTGCCAGTGGTTTTCTAGGGGACCTGGGCGAGACCGCCGTGGCCGGAAGGCTGGTGGACATCGCTTTTGCGGGAGGGTTGCCGGGTTCGCTCTTCCTGGCCGACGCCACCGGGAGCCTCTACCGTTGCGCAGCCGACGGCAGCTCCTGCGCGGTTTCGGCCGCTGCCGACGGTTTGCTGGCCGGTGGTGGCCCCTCGGCGGTCGCGGGCAATCCCAGTTACGCGTTCTCGGCGGCCTCAAGTGCCGCGGTGCTGCTGGCCGACGCCGTTAACGGCTGGGTGGTGGCGTGTAACGAAGCCGCGACCAGCTGCCAGGTTTTTGGTGACACTGACACACTGATCTCCGACTTCAACGATCTCTTTTATGCTCCGCCTGAAACACCGACGACGACTTCGACCTCCAGCACTACGACTACACTCACCGGTGGCTGAGGATAGCTTCCGACGGTGAGAGACAGGGCCTGCTTCGAAGAGAATGAACGCAGGGACCTCGCGCCCTATGCCATGGCCTCAGCCGACAGCCGAGGTCGCGAATACCCCGAAGAAGAGCACCGATTCAGGCTGGCTTTTCAGCGCGACCGCGACCGCATCATTCACTCTACGGCCTTCAGGCGACTGGAGTACAAGACCCAGGTCTTCGTAAACCACGAGGGCGATTATTACCGTACACGCCTGACTCACACACTGGAAACGGCCCAGATAACGCGCACCGTCGCCCGCGCCATGGGACTGAACCAGGATCTCGCAGAGGCCGTCGCGCTGGCTCACGATCTTGGGCACACACCATTCGGGCACGCCGGTGAACACGCCATGGCCGAGCTCATGAAGGAGCACGGCGGCTTTGAGCATAACGCGCAGAGCCTGCGCATAGTCGAGAAGCTCGAAGAGCGTTACCCCGGTTTCCCCGGCCTCAATCTTTCCTACGAGGTCAGGGAGGGCATCCTCAAGCACTCCACCTGGTACGATCGGCCGCGGGTGTCGTCGTACAACCCAGGGGAGCAACCACCGATAGAGGCCCAGATCGTCGATTTTGCCGACGAGATTGCCTACAACTGCCACGACATCGATGATGGACTGCAGTCGGGCATGCTGGCCCTCGAAGACCTGGCCGACGTAGATCTCTGGGCGGGCCACTACGAGGCCGTGCAGGCTGCCTACGCGGGCGAATCGGCCCAGGTGCTGCGTTACCAGGCCGTCAAGCGCCTGTTGGACGAGATGGTCGCCGATCTATTGGCTTACCTGGACAAGCAGCTTGCCGACAACGGCGTAAAGGACATGACTGACGTGCGCACCGCGGGAAAGCGCCTGGCCGGCTTCAGCGAGGACATGAACAGCCGCACGGCGGATCTCAAGCAACGCCTCATGCTTCGGCTCTACCAGCACCAGCGCGTGCGTCGCATGGGCGCCAAGGCCGGAAGGGTCATGCGGGGCCTTTTCGAGGCCTACTTGCAGGAGCCTTACCAGATGCCGCCACACGTGGTGCAGCGCGGCGACAAAATGCCCATGGCCAGGGTCATTGCCGACTATATCGCAGGCATGACGGATCGCTTTGCCCTCGAGGAATACGCCAAGCTTTACGACCCCTGGGAGTCCGTCTGAGCTTCCGGCTTGTTGGCGATCCTGCTCTCCCCAGCAATCGCCGTTCGTCGCTGGGTTTACATAATATATCTTATCGGACGCAACGGCCTTTGATTGGGTGCGTGGATCCCGGCCTGCCCCGGCTCTGTTGAGGAGTGAAATGCTCCGCTCGCCCCCTCTTTGGTGGCGCGCAATCGGGCTCGTTCGGCCTTCACGGACGGCGCGCCCGCGGGGATCGCGCAGGTGGCCTGTTCGCTGCCGAACTGAACGTAGAAAAGCTCCTGATATCGGAGACTTAAGTGGTCGCCTGTGGGTGCCGGCCTTTAGTTGGCGAGCGACTGCTGGCGCCTGGAGAGCTCGTCGGCGTCTGACAGCCCCGGAAAGTGCTCCAGCAACGATTCTATGGCCTCGAGGGCCACGCTGCTGTCCTCTCCAGCGTCGGCAACGCGCAGCCTGGCACGCAGGGCCGGCTCACGGTACGGGGCGTCTATGCGCGCGGCCATTTCGAGGGCTTTATCGGCCTGGCTGTTGTCACCGGCGGCCTCTGCCGCGGCCGCTTGGCCCACCAGGGCTATCTGCCGGAGGTAAGGCGTGCGCGCTGCGCTGGCAAACGACGCGTAGTGTCCTGCCGCCTGCTCAAAGCGGCCCTCGTTGTAAGCCAGGCGCGCCGCGTAAAGGCTCGCGAGGTCACCGTAGGGTCGATTGCCGTCGACCGTCAGCTGGTCGAGGACGATGGCCGCGGTGGCAAAGCTTTCGGAACGAATAGCGTCGGTGGCCCGTACAAAGGCAGCCGCGTCGCTTTCTTCAAGGCTGGTACGCCAGGAACTGAAGGCGGCGCCGGCTACGAAGACCAGGGCCACGCCACCCACTACGGCTGCTACCCGGGTGTGGTTATTCTGCGCGTACTCCAGGGCCTTGCCGAAGGCGGTAAAGAACTTGTCCGGAGCCTTGAGGTCCTTACGATTAAAAGATGCGTCCGCGGCCATTTGAGCTACCCCTCTATATTTGCCGGTTTCGCCGCTCTCGCCCGGCTGGCGGGCATCGCGGCGGTCGCCGGGTGCTTACATCTTGTACTTGAAGTCATCCGGGTCGAGGTTTTCGAGTATATCGACCCATTGGTCTGGTGAAACGTCCGAGAGGTCCCTTTCGCCTTCGAGCGCTACCGGCTCTTCCTGGCCCGATCGCGAAGCCTCGGTGGCTTCTATCACCCCGTCAGCCACGTAAATGGGAGTGCCCGTGCGCAGTGCCAGCGATATGGCATCACTGGGACGCGCGTCGAGGGTCAACTGCTGCCCCGCAGCCTTGAGCTTGATGACGGCAAAAAAGGTTCCGTCCCTGATCTCGGTGACTTCTATGCGTTCGACGCTGGCGCCCAGCTTCTCGATGGCGACGCAGAGGAGATCGTGGGTCATGGGCCGGGTCATCTTGACGCCCTCGAGCTCGGTCGCCATCGAGGTCGCCTCCAGCTGGCCTATCCAGATCGGCAGGTTCAGAGCGCCCCCCTCATCTCGAAGGATGACGATGGGGGTCTTGGTGACCGGGTCCAGGGCCAGGCCACCAACAGACATACGAACAAAACCGTCGGCACTCATTCCACTGCGATTGTGTCCCCGGGGACAGCGTTCGTCAACCGCCGCAATTCAGAACGCTTGTTCGACCGCTCAGGTTGTGGCCAGCAGATCCACGACCTTGTAGAGCTGCCTCAGGTTTCGACACTCCTCCACTACGTCGCAGTGGACCGCATAGACCTGCATTTCACTGTCGCCAAAGCCCCAGGTAGAGCGGTTTTCCGGGTTCAGCCATATAACGCGTCGGGCCCGTTGCTGTATGTCTCTTAGAGCCCAGTCGTTGGCAGCGTTGTAGTTGTTTCGCGCATCGCCGAGGACGATGACGGTGGTGCGGCCGTCGATCGTATCGAGCTGGTCGCGGTGAAACTGGCTGAACGCGCGTCCGAAGTTAGAGTGCGCGTAGACGTTTACCACGTCGCCGGTGATGGCCTGTTGGATGGCCGACTGGATCTCGTTTTCGGCAAAAAGGCGGGTGACTTCACCCATGTCGGCAACGAAGACAAAGCTGCGCACTCTCGAGTACATGTCCTGCAAAGAGTGCACGAACTGGAGCATAAAGCGCGAGACGGTTCGTACCGAATCCGATATGTCGCACAGCACCACGACGCTGGGCCGCTCTCTTTTCCTGCGGTCGTAACGAACCCGAAACGGTATACCGCCGAATTCCATCGATTGGCGTAGCGTCGACTTAACGTCGAGGCGACCGCGCTTGGCCCGCTTGTACCGCAGGGCCAGCAGGTTGCGCAAGCGCCTGGCAAGGACGGCCACGGCGTCGCGCATCTCCCTGATCTCGGTGGGCGAGAGATAGTAGAAACTCTTATCGAGCAGTCGGTCTTTTTCTTTGGGTGCCGCTTCCTCGCTGCTGTCGTAGCGACCCTGCAGTTTGACCAGGGACTTTAGCATCTCGCCAAGCTGCTTTACCCTCTCGTTGAAAAGCTGGCGGATCTGGTCGAGTTCCCCCTCTTGGTTTCCAGCCGCTTCCCCGGCTTCGAGCAAACGCTCGAGCTCCTGCGACAGGCCCCCGAGGCCCAGGGCCTTGGCCGCTGCGCGCACGGCGCCCTGCTGGGAAGACGGGCTCTTCGGCGCCGGCACCTTGCCCGAGTCCGCCAGCTCCCTGAGGATCTTTTCGAGCGCGGCCTGGTCGTTGAGCAGCAGTGCCCTGGCCAACGGGGAAATCTCGTCTCCAAGCGAATCCAACAGTTCCTCGATACGATCGAGCAGCTCCTGGTACTCGGCTGGATTGGCTGGTGCGGTGTCGTTTTCGTCGAGACCAGCGGCCAATCGGCCCATGCCTGAGAAAAAATCGTCGAAGAGCCCGTCGAATACCGGGACGTCTACCGGGCGCTTGACCATTGCCGTCCGCAGGGCTGATTTGAAGGTGTCGCGGTCAGCCAAGCCCGTGACCAAGCTGGCCTCTACCGAGTCCAGGGTTTCGGCTGTGGACACGCGTATGCCGTTTCGCCTGAGTATGGCGACGAACTGGAGGACTCGGTTGATCACCCGACCGGACTAGTGGAGCTGCCCGCCGTTCGCGTCGCTGTCCTGTTTGCCGGCTTCCTGGTCGTCTTGGGAGTCGGCTTCGGTTTTGTTGAGGGCTTCGAGCTTTTTGTTGGCGTAGGCTTTCAGCTCCTTCTCGCCTTTCCTCAGGTCTCCCTCGTACTTGAGCACCACCGACAGCGTCTCGTGCGCGGCGTCCTGGTCGAGTTCCGATACGTTCATGAGCACAAGCGCTCTCGCCCAATCAAGCGTTTCGGAGATGCTCGGTGCTTTTTTCAGGTCGAGGTTGCGCATTGACTGCACCATTCCTGTGATCTCGGCTGCGAGTCCTGCCTCTGCCTCGGGGACCTTTACCCTGAGTATCTCGCGCTCGAGTTCCTCGGTGGGGAAATCAATGTAGAGGTGCAAGCAACGACGCTTGAGCGCGTCGGACATCTCGCGGGCGTTGTTGCTGGTGAGGATCACCATCGGGATGGTTTTGGCCTTGATCGTGCCGATTTCGGGAATGGTTACCTGGAATTCGCTGAGAATCTCGAGCAGGAAAGCCTCGAACTCCGCGTCGGCCTTGTCTATCTCGTCGATGAGGAGCACGCTGGGCTCACTTGATTCAATGGCCTGCAACAAGGGCCTCGCGAGAATAAAACGCTCCGAGAAAAACACATCGTCCTCGGCGGTCAGCTTGTCCACTGCCTCGGCAAGGGTCGAGGTGCCCTCGGTCACGTTCTGGATTTTGTCTTTGAGAATCTGGGTATAAAGCAGCTGCTTGGCGTACTCCCACTCGTACAGGGCCTTGGCTTCGTCGAGGCCTTCGTAGCATTGCATGCGGATCAGGTTGGCCGAGGTCGCAGCTGCTATTACCTTGGCGAGTTCGGTTTTACCTACACCTGCTGGTCCCTCTACGAGTACCGGTTTGCCCAACCTGGTGGCGAGGAATACGACGGTCGCTATGTTGCGGCTGCAGATGTAGCTCTGTCCGGACAGCCGCGTTGAGACGTCATCTATGCTTTTAAATGGAACGAATTCAGTGCTCACTCGAGGGTCTCCCGGCCGTAGAAGCTGCGGCTCCCCAAGGCTAACATCCCGGGTGCGTTAAGCCAACGAAGCTCCGTGTGCATACTTGCTATCTACAACCGCGTATCTGATCGCTGGCCGCTGGTCATCGCGGCCAATCGAGATGAGTTCCTCGATCGGCCCAGTCTCGGGCCGGCTCGGTTGGAGGGACACCCGGCTGTTACGGCAGGACTCGACCTGCTGGCGGGCGGTACCTGGTTGGGGGCCCGCGAAGATGGATACCCCCTTTCGGCCGCGTTGCTCAATCGTCGGCAGGCTGGAGCCGACAGCCCCGCTCCCCCGGGCAAATACAGCCGCGGCGCATTGTGTCTGGGAGCGCTCGATTGCGGCAACTCCGGGCTGCTGAGTACTTACCTTGATGGGGTAGAAGGATGCGACTACGGACCCTTTTTTCTGCTGACAGCCGATTCATCGGGGGCCAAGGTGCTTGACGATGGCGGCCACAGCCAGGAGCTCGCTGCAGGCGTTACCGTCATCACTAACCTGGGTGTCGACCCGCCTGATTGCGTACGTCACGCCGGCGCCCTGCCCCGCTTCCGGGCACTGCTGCCGCTGCTCGAATCAAGCCTGGAACTGGAAGAAATAGTCGAAGCGCTCGCCGTCGTGTTGTCAGACCACGAATTGCCTGCCGATGCCCAGGACCAAGGCTCTCTGGCCGGGGTCTGCGTGCACGCCGGCGACTACGGTACGCGCTCTGCCAGTATCCTGGCGAGGGACGAGCGAGGTCGGCTGTACTACTTCCACGCGGATGGGCCGCCCTGCCGCACAGGGTTCGACAGGATCACTCCTCGGCCAGTTCAAGCGAGTACCAGTTGAGCCCCTGCCGTACATAGTCGATACCCGATCCGGCCGTGGCCACGCCGGTGGCGACAAAGCAGACCATGAAGAGCTCGGAGCCTATAGCCATCCAACCGGCGAGGTTGAGCAGCACCAGGCTCACCAGTAATAGCTGCGTGAAGGTAGTCACCTTGCCGGCAAAGGAGGGAGCCATCGGTATCGAGTGGCCAACGAGCACGGCAGAAAAGATAAAACCGCCCAGGATTATCGCGTCCCTGACGACGACCAGTATCATCAGCCACATCGGCACCCAACCGAGTATGCCCAGCACGAGAAAGGAGCTGACCAGCAGGAGCTTGTCGGCCAGAGGGTCGAGGTGCGCGCCGAGGTCCGTTTTTGAATCGGTAAGCCGTGCTACCGCACCGTCGAGTCCATCGGTGGCGCCGGCGGCCAGGAAAATCCACATGGCGGCCTCGTAGTTGTCCTCCACCATCATCGCGAGGAAGATGGGTACCGCGATAATGCGAAGTAAGGTCAGGGTGTTGGGGATGTTAATCATCGTCAGGATCCACCAGCTTCGCCTCGCTGGAGTCAACCCGGGCACGCAGTTGGCCGACTTTACGGGAGTGGATGCGAGCTTCTATCCAGGAGCTACCCCCGTCGAGTTCCTTTTCGTTTAACACACGGGAGTTGCGGTACAACCAGGCTCGCAATTCTCCTTCGCCGGCGGGAATTTCCATGCAGACGGTCTGTTCGTCGACCGTTAACAGTTTTTCGATCCGAGCGAGCAATTGGTCGAGCCCCTCCTCACTGCGAGCTGAGACAGCGACGGCCCCGGCCGGCGCCGTCGCGGCAGCCGGGAGGTCAGCTTTGTTGTATACGTCCAGGGCCGGTACGTGGCCGGCTCCGATCTCGCTGATTATGGAGAGAACGTGTTCGTGGCGGACCCCAAGCTGGCTCGAAGCGCTATCTGTGACGTGCAGGAGGAGGTCGGCTCGTCTCACCTGCTCGAGTGTGCCCTTGAACGCTTCTATGAGCTCGTGGGGGAGCTTGGCCACGAAGCCGACCGTGTCCACGAGCATGATCGAGCCCCCGGCTGGCAGTACGACCCCGCGCACGGTGGAATCCAGTGTCGCAAACATGCGCGGTGCCACCAGCGCGTCGGCGCCCGCTAAAGCATTCATCAGCGAGGATTTTCCCGCGTTTGTGTAGCCCACTAGGGCGACCGTGGGGTAAGGCACGGCTTCGCGTTCACGGCTGTTCAGCCGACGGGTCCGGTCGATGGTGGCCAGTTTGCCCTTGAGCGTGGAGATGCGGTTCTGCACCTGGCGTCGATCAACCTCCAGCTGTGTTTCGCCGGGACCCTTGAAACCTATGCCCCCCTTGATTCGAGACAGGTGGGTCCACTGGTTGGTCAACCGCGGCAGCAGGTATTGCAGCTGGGCCAGCTCAACCTGGATTTTGCCCGCACGCGTGGCAGCTCTGCTCGCGAAGATATCGAGTATGAGCTGGCTACGGTCGATGATCTTGCTGCCCGGTATGGCTTTTTCGAGGTTGCGCCGTTGTGCGGGCCCGAGCGGATCGTCAAAGATCACCAGGTCGGCCTCTACTTCCAGCGTGAGCGCTGCGAGTTCTTCTACCTTGCCCTTGCCCAGCAGTGTTGCTGCGCTAACCCGGCGCAGGTGTTGCGAGAGTCTACCGGCTACTTCGATGCCTGCAGCGGCGGCCAACATCGCCAACTCGTCGAGGCTGGCGCTGTCGGCGGCTTTTTCAGTAGACGCCCGTACAAGGACGGCCTTCTCGGCCGTCTCGCTCAACGCAGCGCTGTGCTGCCCGGACCCAGCAACTTGTCGACGGCCATCAACAGGTCATCGCAGGGGTCGATGGCCAGCGTGTCGGGGAGCTCAATGAGAGTTTCACTCGCCCCTTGCCGGACCACCTTGAGGTAGGTCCGACAATCACCAGGATAGAGGGCGAGGGTTTTTTTCAAGTCGCTGACGCTCGAGGGTTCCATTCGAGCCGCGTCCATACTGATGTCGACGTAGCGGGCCACGCGCCTGCGCATCTCGGCCAGTGTCAGGATTTCACTGGCAATGACCTGCGGTTTTCTCTGGAAGCCTTCGGACTCCTCGGTGTCCTGGGTGCCGCCGGCGTCACCGATTTCCAGGGTCCCGGTAATGAGCACCGGAGCGTTACCGACGATGGCCTCTTCGCATTCCTTGTAAACCCTTGGCCAGGCGATGACCTCGATGACCCCACTCGGGTCCTCTATGTTGAAGGTCGCATAGCGGTCGCCCTTTTTGCTGTTCTTGAGCCTGACCGTGTTGGTGACTCCCGCAACCCTCACGGTCTCCTGGTCTCGCCGCGAAGCCAGCGTACCGGTAGGCAGCGGCGCGAGTAACCCAAGGTCAGTGGCGTGTTCGTCGAGGGGGTGCCCCGATATGTAGAAGCCCAGCATTTCGTGCTCGGCTTGCAGCCGTTCGGCCACGCTGAACTCTTCCACCTCGGCGAGTGGCGGCTCGGGTTGAGAAGTGCCGTCACTCGAGCTGAACAGGCCCATCTGGCCCGCTGATTCATCGTCCGCCACCCTCTGGGCCCATGCCATACTCGCATCCAGCGAAGCGCAGAGCTTCGCGCGCGAAACAGAGATGCTGTCGAAAGCCCCGGCCTTGACGAGGCTCTCTATCACCCGCTTGTTTACCTGCGCGGAATTTACGCGACGGCAGAAATCCGCGAGAGACAGGAAGGGACTGTCGCCGCGGACCTCGATTATGCTCTCGACTGCTTTCTCGCCGACGCCTTTCACCGCCGCGAGCCCGAAACGGATGCCTTCCGTAACAACGGTGAAATCAGCCACGCTCTCGTTCACGTCCGGCTCAAGTACCGAAATATCCCTGCCCTTGCAGTCCGATAGGTTCTTGTAGGTCTTGTCGGTGTCACCCATCTCGAGGGTCAGCAGCGCTGCGAGGAACTCCGTGGGGTGGTGGGTTTTGAGCCACGCTGTCTGGTAGGAGATCAGGGCGTAAGCTGCCGAGTGGGACTTGTTGAATCCGTAGGCCGCGAAGGTCTCCATCTGTTGAAAGATCTGGTCGGCCGCTTGCCGGGGATGTCCCTTTTTTACCGCCCCTTCAACGAATCGCTCCCGCTCGACGGCCATGACGTCGGCTTTTTTCTTGCCCATGGCCCGGCGCAGGTTGTCGGCGTCGCCTAGAGAGTAGCCGCCATACACCTGGGCGATCTGCATCACCTGTTCCTGGTATACGATCACGCCGTAAGTCTCGCTCAGGATCTCTTCGAGTGTTGAGTCCGGGTAGCGCACCGTTTCGGTCCCGTCGCGGCGCTTGATGTACTGTTCGACCATGCCGCTGTCGAGGGGGCCTGGTCTGAAAAGAGCCAGGATCGCGATTAAATCTTCGAAGGACGATGGCTTGATCTGCTGCAACAATTTGCGCATGCCGCCGCTTTCCATCTGGAAAAGCCCGACGGCGTCAGCCCTGCTCGCGAGTCGGTAGGTGGCCGCGTCGTCAAGTGGAAGGTCGTCGATGTCAATCTTGACGCCGGTGCGCTTTTCTACTCGGCTTACCGTGTCCGCGATGAGGGTCAGTGTCTTGAGGCCCAGAAAATCGAACTTGATGAGCCCGAGGGCCTCGACGTCGGGTCCGGCAAACTGGGTAACGACCGTTCCGTCGCGGTTGTCAACGAACAGGGGCACGCTCTCTACCAGCGGTTCATTGCCGATAACGACACCAGCCGCGTGCTTGGAGACGTGGCGTGTTAGCCCTTCTAGTTTGAGCGCATACTGGAACAGTAAACCTTCGCGTTCGCCTGAGTCACGGTATTCGCGCATCCGCGGTTCCATCTCGAGAGCCTGCGTGAGATTGAAGTCACGTCCCTGTCTCGGCGCGGGGTACAACTTACACACCCTGTCGGTTTCCCCGAAGGACATTCCGAGCACCCGGCCCACGTCGCGTATAGCCGCTTTGCCCTTGAGCGTACCGAAAGTGATGATGTTGGCGACCTTGTCGGTGCCGTACTTCTCGCGTACGTAGTTGAGGACTTCGTCCCTGCGCTGGTAGCAGAAGTCGACATCGATGTCGGGCATGCTCTGCCGTTCGGGATTCAAGAAGCGCTCGAACAGCAGCCCCCAGCGCAGTGGGTCTATGTCGGTTATGCGCATCGAATAGGACACCAGGCTGCCGGCCGCGGATCCGCGGCCGGGGCCCACCGGTATGCCTGCTGCTTTTGCCCAGTTGATGAAGTCCGAGACGATGAGGAAGTAGCCGGGGAAGTCCATTTCCACGATACACTCGAGCTCGGTCTCAAGGCGTTCCCGGTAGAGATCTTCGTCGATCTCGTCGTACAGTGACCGTAGAGTGCCCAGTCTGTTTTCAAGCCCTTCTCGGGCGGTTTTGCAGAAATGATCGACCAGGGTGGTGTCCGGCCCCACGGCGAAATTAGGAAACTTGTGCTTGCCGAATTCGAACTCGACGTTGCAGCGGTCGGCCACCCCGACGGTGTTTGATATGGCCTCCTCGCAACCGGGAAAGGCCTTGAGCATGTCCTCTGCGCCCTTTACAAAAAGCTGGTCGGTCCCGAAGCGCCACCGGTCTTCGTCGTCGAGCTGCTTGCCCGTCTGAACGCAGAGCAGAACCTCATGGGACTTGTGGTCGTCGTGGTCGAGGTAGTGACAGTCGTTGGTCGCAACAAGCGGTATGCCCATGTCATGGGCGGTGGGGATCATGAACTCGTTGACCGCGTTCTGTTCCTCGAGGTGGTTGTCCTGGATCTCGAGGTAATAGCGGTCGCCGAACAGGCGGGCGTAGTACTCGATGACCTCGCGCGCCTTGTCGTGTCTCCCGGCTACGATCGCCTTGGCTGCTTCGCCGCTCAGGCAACCGCTCAGGCAGAGCAGCCCCGAGTTGTGAGCTTCGAGCAGCTCCTTGTCTATGCGGGGCTTGTAGTAGAAGCCGTCCTTGTAGCTCTGGCTGACCATCCTGCAGAGATTGCGGTAGCCCTCCATGTTGGCTGCAAGCAGTACCAGGTGGTAGTTGCCGCCACTTTCGTAGTCCGCGGCCCCACGGGTGGTCCTGTCGGTCCGCTTGCCCGGGGCAACGTAGACCTCGCAGCCGATAATGGGTTTGATGCCAGCGGCAGTTGCAGACCTGTAGAAATCGATCGCGCCGAACATGTTGCCGTGGTCGGTCATCGCAGCGGCCGGCATGTTGAGCGCTGCCATTCGCGGCATCAGCTCGGTTATCTTGTTGGCGCCGTCGAGCAGGCTGTACTGGGTGTGCAGGTGGAGGTGGACGTAGCTCACAGCGCGCTCAATTTCACGTACAATCGCATGGACATGTTGACCGTCGTTCTCACCTGGCCTTCATAGCCGTTTCAGTTATTCCCATTCAACAGTAGCCGGGGGCTTGGAAGAGATGTCGTAGGCAACCCGGCTGACGCCGGCCACTTCGTTGGCGATTCGCGCCGAGGATTGGGCGAGGACTTCGGGTGGAAATCGAAACCAGTCGGCGGTCATGCCATCTTCGCTGGTTATAGCCCTCAGGGCGATGACCTTGTCGTAGGTCCTGAAGTCGCCTTGCACGCCCACCGTTCTAATCGGCAGCAACACCGCAAAGGCCTGCCAGATGTCGTCGTAGAGGCCAGCCGCGCGTATTTCTTCGATGAAAATGGCGTCGGCTTCGCGCAGCACGGCGAGGTCGTCGCGGTTGATCGGTCCGAGTATCCTCACGGCCAGTCCTGGTCCCGGGAATGGGTGGCGATCGAGAGAATCGGCCGGCACGCCGAGCACCCTCCCCGCCTCGCGCACCTCGTCCTTGAAGAGTTCGCGCAGCGGCTCGACCAGTTCCAGCTTCATACGTTCAGGAAGACCGCCCACGTTGTGGTGGCTCTTGATGGTCGCAGACGGGCCATTTACTGAAACGGATTCGATGACGTCGGGATAAAGAGTGCCCTGGGCCAGGAATTTAACTGGTCCCTTACGGGACTCGGCGTCGCGGGCCGCATCTTCGAAAACATCGATGAAGGTGCCACCTATGATTTTGCGTTTCTTCTCGGGGTCTTCAACGCCGGCGAGCGCGTCGAGAAACCGATCCGAGGCGTCGACGTATACAAAATCGGCCCCGAAATAGTCGCCGAGCCTACCCTTTACTTCGTCTGCCTCGTCCT